>JAHFBW010000137.1 GCA_023249845.1 Candidatus Eiseniibacteriota bacterium | reverse complement strand
GTGATGCAGGTGCACGTGCGGCTGCTCGAGGACGTGCACGTCGAGCCCCCCGGCCCAGGCCACCCGGGCGTGCGTGTGGTGTACGAGCCACCCGGACCGCTCATCATCCTCTGCCACCCAACCGTGTTCCCGGCCATTGCGGAGAAGTTCACGGAGCGGCGGGCCCATGAGTAACTGGCTCTTTCCTCTCGCCACGGCGCAGATTCCGGGCGTGCTCATGGCCCTCACCCGCACGCCGGTGTACGCCACGGCCGTGCAAACCTCCTCGAGCGGCAAGGAGCAGCGCGCGCAGTTTCAAACCTACCCGCGGTACAAGTACCACGTGGGGTTCGAGTTCGTGCGCACAGCCACGCAGAACGCCACGTGGGCCGAGTTTCAGCAGCTCTTGGCCATGCTGCAGAGCCACCAGGGGCAGTTCGACAACTTCCTGTTGCGGGACCCGGAAGATGCGAGCGTGACGGGGCATGGGTTCGGCGTGGGCGACAACGCCACGCTGGTGTTTCAACTGCAGCGCACGCTCGGCGGCGTGCGGGAGAACTACGCCGGCCAGTTCGCCACCGCCAACGCGCCGTGGCGGAATGTGGCGCTGTACTGCCGAGACTTCACGAACGCCGCGTGGGCAAAGACGAACGTGACGGCGGTGAAGGACCAGGTGGGCGTGGATGGCATTCTGGCGGCGGCCTCGAGCCTCACGGCCACGAGCAACAACGGCACGGTGCTGCAGGCGGTGACGCTGGCCTCGAGCGTGCGCGCCACGCACGCCTCGGTGCGCCGCCTCACGGGCACCGGGGCGGTGTCGATGACGACGGACGGCGGGGCAACGTGGACGGCGCTCACGCTCACGGGCCCCTACGCGCGGGTGGCCATTCCGGCGCAGACGCTCGCCAACCCTTCGTTCGGCTTCAAGTTGGCCACGAGCGGCGATGCGATTGCCGTGGACCTGTTCGTCAACGAAACCGGCACCGTGGCCCATGTGCCGGCGGCCACCACGAGCAGCGCCGTGACAACGACGCCGGTGTACTTTCCGGCCTACGGGGATGGGTTCGAGCCGATCACGGATGTGTTCGGCGATGCGCTGATTTACAAGGACGGCGTGCTGCTCACGAAGACCACCGATTACGCGGTGTCCTCCACGGGCCTCGTGACGTTCGTGGTGGCCCCAGGCACGGGCGCAGTGCTCACGTGGACGGGGAGCTATCTGCGGCGCGTGCGGCTGGCGGCAGACGAGATGGCGTTCGAGCGGTTCGGCGTGGGCTATTGGGAGCAGAAGGGCCTTGACCTCATCTCGGTCAAGTAGCCATGAAAACCGCCAGTGGCACGCTGACGAACATTCTCAACCTCACGGCCGATTACCTCATGGCCGACCTCTACACGGTGACGCTGTGGGATGGCACGGTGTACCGGTGGGCGGCGGCCGACACGGACCTGGTGCTCGGGGGCCATACGTTTAGCTGCCCCACGGAGCAGGGCACGGCGGTGCCGCTGGTGGAGCGCGGGCCCACGAAGTGCGTGGCCGGCCTCGAGGTGGACACGCTGGACGTGGTACTGCGCGGCGCGGCCGTGCTGCTCGGCGGCGTGGCGCTCCCGCTGGCGGCAGCGAACGGGGTGTTCGATGGCGCGCTGGTGCGCCTCGAGCGCGTGTTCATGGCCACCTGGGGCAACACCACGCCGGGCTCGGTGGTGCTCTTCTCGGGATTCGTGGCGGCGGTAACGCCGAGCTCCACGAGCGTGCAGCTCTCGTGCAAGAGCGACCTCGAGCGGCTGCTGGTGGCCATGCCGCGGAACACTTTTGCGCCGAACTGCACGCATGTGCTCTTCGATGCCGGCTGTGCGCTCACGCGCGCCACCTACGCCGTGAACGGCACGGTGGGGGGCGGGGCCACGGTGACGACGTTCCCGACGAACCTGACGCAAGCGGATGGGTACTTCGAGCTCGGCGTGCTGGCCTTCACCTCGGGCGCGCTCAACGGGGTGCGCGCCGCCGTGCGCCTGTACCTGAACGCCGCGGGCACCGTCACCGTGGCCGTCACCCTGCCCGTAGCGCCCGGGAATGGCGACACCTTCACGATTGTGCCGGGGTGCGACAAGACGCAGGCCACGTGCACGGCGAAGTTTTCGAACCTCGCGCACTACCGCGGATTCCCGTTCGTGCCCAAGGCCGAGTCCACCCGCGGCGTGGGGGGCGCATGAGTTTTACCCTCCTCCACCACACGCCCGGCCAGGAGGCGCGCGCGCGCGCGCGGGTTATAGTAGCGGCCGAGGGGTGGCTGCGCACGCCGCACGAGCACGGGGCCTGCGTGCCGGGGGCCGGGGTGGACTGCGGACGGCTCCTGATTGCCGTGTTTGCCGGCGTGGGGCTCATTGAGGAGTTCGACCCGGGCCCGTACGCCTACGACTACCACCTGCACCGGAACGAAGAGCGCTACCTGCCAATGGTGGAACGCTTTGCGGCGCAGGTGGAGCGTGCGCCGCTGCCGGGGGACTTGGCGCTCTTCCGGTTCGGGCGCGTCATTTCGCACGGCGCGATCATCACCGCATGGCCCGCCATCATTCACGCCCACGTGCGCCAGGGCGTGGTGCGGGATGCGGTGGACACGAACGTGGACCTGCGCGAGCACTTCGCCGGCATCTGGTCCCTCTGGCCCACGCGCGCCGAGGCGGCGCAGCTCGAGGCGGTGCCCTGTGGGTAACTTCGGCCGCTGGCTCGGGGGCGGGAACTGGGGGCCGCGGAGTGCGGCCAACACGGGCGTGGAGAAGCTGGCGGCGGTGCAGATTCAGAAATCCGCCTGGGGCTCGGGCCTGCCCATTGTGTACGGCACGAACCGCGTGGCGGGGAACCTCATTTACACGAACGATTTCAAGGCGATCGAGAACAAGCAGAAGCAGGGCGTGGGGAAGGGCGGCGGCAGCGTGACGACGGTGAGCTACGAGTACACGGTGACAGCCATTCTCGCCATGTGCGAGGGCCCCATCGCCGGCGTGAACGTGGTGTGGGCCGATCTCGACAAGAAAACGCTGTCGTTCTACGGCTGGAACCTGTTCACCGGCGCGTTGGGCCAGGCAGCGTGGGGCTACCTGACGACGAACCACCCGGCGGATGCGATTCCATACTCGGGTACGGCCTACGTGGCCGCGGCCCCGCTACCGCTCGGTGGCACGAACTCACTGAAGAACTTCAGCTTCGAGGTACAGGGCCTCAACATCATCGGCGGCGGCGTGCAGGATGCGCAGCCGGCCGACGTCATCCCGGACCTGCTCTCCAACGCGCGCTACGGCGCGGGGTGGGATAGTTCGCGCATTGGCAACCTGGCCCTTGGGCAGAATGGGCTGGTGGGCTCTTCGTTCCGGCGCTACTGCGATGCGCAGGGATTCTACCTAAGCCCGGTGATCGCGGAACAAAAGTCGGCCGCCGACCACCTGCGGGAACTGCTCGAGGCGACGAACAGCGATGCGGTGTTTTCGCAGGGCGTGCTGAACATCTTCCCGTACGGCGACCAGGCGGTGACGGGCAATGGGGTGACGTTCACGCCGGCCACCACGCCCATCTACGACCTCACCGAGGACGATTTCATTGTCAGCAGCCCCGACGATGACCCGGTGACGGTGGTGCGCGCGGCGCTCTCGGATACGTTCAACACGGTGCCGGTGGAGTTCACGGACCGGGCGAACGATTACAACCGCAGCACGGTGCAGGACCCGGAGCCGAACGATGCGGACCGCTACGGGCAGCGCACTGCGCCCTCGGTGTCGCTTCCCTGCATCACCACGCAGCCCGTGGCGCTGCAAATCTCTCGCATCAAAGCGCAGCGTTCCATCTACGTGCGCAACACCTACCGCTTCACCTGCGGGTGGTCGAAGATCCTGCTCGACCCGATGGACCTCGTGACGTTGAGCGATAGCCACCTCGGGCTCGTGAAGAAAGTGGTGCGCGTGAAAAGCATTACCGAAACCCCTGAGGGCCTCCTGCAGTTCGAGGCCGAGGAGTGGCCGTTCGGCGTGGCCACGCCCACGCTGTACGCCACGCAGACGGGCGATGGGGGCACGCCGAACACGGCCGTCGATCCGGGCAACGTGACGGTGCCGATGCTTTTCGACGTGCCGTACCTGTACTTCGCCGATGGACGGGCGCGCGTGGCGGTGGCGCTGGCAGGCGGGCAGTATTGGGGCGGCTGCGATGTCTGGGTGTCGGCCGACAACGTGACGTACTCGAAGGTGGGCAGCATGACGGGCAAGTCGCGCTACGGCGTGACCACCAGCTCGTTTGCCGCCGGCACCGGGTTCGACACGACGCACACGGTGGGCGTCGATCTCACCATTTCGGGCGGGGCCCTCACCACCACCACGGACACGAGCGCCCAGGCGTTGAACGCGCTGTGCCTGCTGGATGGGGAGTTTGTGAGCTTCGCTACGGCCACGCTCACCGGGGCGAATGCGTACACGCTCTCCCGCCTGCAGCGCGGCGTATTCGGCACCGCCGGCGCGGCGCACCTCACGGCGAAGCCGTTCGCGCGGGTGGATGAGAATGTGTTCCTGTACGATGTGCCGGACCAGTACCTCGGGAGCACGCTCTACTTCAAGTTCCCGAGCGTGAACCTGTTCGGCGGTGGCCAGCAGGATTTGTCGAGCGTGAGCGCCTACACCTTCGCGCCCTCGACCACGGTGGGGCTGCAGCCGCCGTACCCGGACACGGTGACGTTGAGCCTGTCGGCCAGCGCGCCCGGGGCCAGCACGCCCAACACCATTCGCGCGCGCCTCGCCGAGCAGTCCGGCGTGCTCACGGCCGACCCAACGAACCCGGCACTCACGCCCATGCAGTACGCCACGGTGGCGTGGAGTGCCGTGTCGATCTATCCCGCCAGCCTGCTCACCGGCTACGAGGTGGTGCTCTACACGGGCTCGGACCCGAACGACCAGTCCAAGTACGTCGTGCCCAAGGTAACGGCCTCGGCCACCACCGTGAACGCCGCCGTGGCGCTGCCGCCGGATTACAACGGGGCGCAGACGATCACGGCCGCGGTGCGCGCCATGTACGGCACGGACCCGAGCGCGTGGCGCACCTCGAGCGGCACGGTGGTGCTCTCGCCGGGCACGGTGCCGCTGAACGTGCCGCTCAATGTGGAGTTCATTCAAACGAGCCGCAGGGCCACCACAACGACGTTCACGATTACGGTGCGCGACCCGATTGCGAAGCTCACCACAGGCACGGTGTTCATTGCCTGGGCGGGCCTCACCTCGCTCACCGACAACGGCACGGGCTCGCCCGCGGCGGCCTCGAAGGCCGTGACCTTCGGCACCGCCTACAGCTTCACGGCCACCGTGGGCGCGCAGTTCGGAGGCACCGGGTACGCGAAGTTCCGGGCCGTGGCGAGCGGGCGCGGCGATGGGTACTTCCACTGGTTCGCGGCCGAGCAGGACCAGTATGCGTCGCCCACCGTGGTGATTAGCATTGGCAGTAACCAGTCCTCGAGCGACAAGACGGCGAAGGCGTCGGCCGTCATCAACACGCCCGACAACATCGCCACCATCAAGTGGCTGGCCAGCACCTCGAGCTACCCCGCGCAGTCCACCGTGGCTGCGAGCGGCACTTCGGTGGCCGGTGGTTCGCCGTTTGCCATTGCCGATCTCGGCGTGACGCTCAACTTCGGCGATACGGTGTACCTCACCGTCATCACCATTGACGCCTTCTCCGTCATCACGGGCCTTTTCTACCAGGCGAAGGCGGTCCGCTCGAACCTCTCGGCCACGAAGACGGCGCACTTCAACGCCCAGGGTTCGTTCGATTACCACGGGAATCCGCTGCCCGATGGTGGAAGCATCAGCTCAATGGGCGATATCGAGTTGTCGGTGCCGACACTGGAAACGATATGGGGTCAGCAAATGTCCTTCGGTTTGGCGGATGGCTGCACCGTGACGGCCATTCGTTCCGAGCTCTACCGCGACGACGCATCGGCGAGCAACGTGACAAACATCTATGCGCGCTCTGCCGCTTCTCCGACGCCGTCTTCGTTTGCCACCGTCACGGGGGCAAATACTGGCACCTATGCGCAGTACGCTGCATCTTGTTCGCAGACCTCGACGGGCATTCGATTCTATGTGAGCCATGTTCTCCACGTGAGCGCAGGCGTCGGCAAGTGCGGCATTCGTTCCTTTGAAGTGGATTATCTCCCAAGCGATCCTCAATCGGTAACCTGACATGAAGCCGCCGATCACGCCCGAGACGACAGCGCTGCTCGCCCTCCTCGTGCCTCCCACGGGAGCGACAACCACGGCGCACACGGATGCCCTGTATGCGATGGCGGCTCCCTTGCATGAGGTGCTGCAGCACGTGCAGGACAAGTTTCGCGCAGTGGATCGCGCCATTCGCCTCGCCAACGGCACCGAGAACCAGGAGTACGCCTATGCGTTTTTCGAGCGGTTGCGACAGACCGTACTCGCAGGCGAAGCGCAGGTAAAGGATGCGCTTGCGGCGGTCGATGCCCTCGCGGACACCTGTTTTCAGTTCGACCGCTACGCGCTGGAAATGGATCACTCCCTCGACACCTACGAGGAGCGCACCAAGCCACGCGCTCCAACAGTCACGCTCTCAGCGGCAGAGCACGCGCATCTCGTCGCGCGAGCAACGGCCGGAGATGAACTGGCGGCAGACGTGGCCCGCGGGCAGCGCGCTCTCGGAGGCGCAGTAGGGGGCTCTGCGTAATGCCGCTGCTTACCACGATCCTGAAAACGGCCGGGGTGATTACCCCGTCGTCGCTCATCGTCGCGCAAGCCTACGCCCAGGCATCCGGCAGCCACCTCTCTGTCGAAGGCGTGGCGGTGAGTTTCGCGGGGCTCATTTTCGTGGCCATGACGGGCACGATTGGCGCGAACTACGTGGCTACGCGCGAGGTGCAGCGGGATGTGAAAAACTGGATGGGGAACTTCGAGCGCGTGGCGCAGCAGGTGGAGACGCACGGAGAGGAGTTGCGCGAGTTGCACGAGGGACTACGCCTGCAGGAACAGCGATGCGGGCTGCTGCACAACCGCGCGGTGGAGGAAGGCCGCGAATAACCACGAGAGAGGTGCGCCATGATTCAGCGCGTGCTGCAGATGGTGCTCGGGCTGGTGCTGCTGCTCGGCGGCGGGTTCTTCCTGTGGGTGGAGATGCGGACGCCGCCGACGCACAACCAGCACATTTACCTGTTCGCCGGTGCGGCAGCGTTCGGGGCGATCCTCATGGACCCGAAGGATTTGCTGGCGGTGGCCAAGCAGGTGATTGCCACGGTGCAGCCGTTGCTGCCGTGGAACCACGGGAAAAAGGACGATG
Organism: Candidatus Eiseniibacteriota bacterium; assembly: GCA_023249845.1. GTDB lineage: Bacteria > Eisenbacteria > RBG-16-71-46 > RBG-16-71-46 > RBG-16-71-46 > JAIOPA01. The sequence goes on along the minus strand of JAHFBW010000137.1, from coordinate 1,094 downwards.
CCACATGAAGCTCACGCGAACGGAGCAGAACGATTTCGCCACGTACGGCACGCTCGCGGACGATGACGGCACGCCGCTCGGCGTGACGCTCGAGCTGCCGTGGCGCGACAACCAGGCGCAAGTCTCGTGCATCCCGGCCGGCACCTACCACGCGGTGCGGTTCCACTCGCCGCACTTCGGCGTGGATCTCTTTCAACTGACGGACGTGCCGGGGCGCGAGGCCGTGGAGATTCACGTGGGCAACCTGCCGGTCGATGTGCGCGGCTGCATCATCGTCGGGCAGGCGCGCGGCGACGTGAACGGCCAGCCCGGCATCGTGCGCTCCCGGCTGGCGTTCGCCGCCCTCATGGCGCACCTTGTAGGGGTGGACGCCATCACTCTCACCGTTGAGGAATCATGGACTGGCTCACCGTAGTGCTCATCGTCGGCGTCATCGCCGCCCTGCTGCTCATCCTCCACAACAACCACAAGGCCGCCCAGGCGGCGCTGCAGCGGGGGCACGAGCTGCTGCTCGAGTTCATGCGGAAGACGCCCGCGCCCGCCGCGCCCGTGCCGTCCGCGCCGCCCACGTCCCTCGTGTTCCTGCCAACCACGAGCACCTTCACCGCGCCGCCGATGGCCGCCACGGCCGTGCCGCCGGTGGCTCCCGAACCGCCGAAGAAAACGAACCTGGCCAAGCCGGGCGATCCGGGGTTCGATTTCAAGGTGGGCGACAGCGCCTCGATGGGCGCGGCGGTGCGCGCGTTCGGCAGCGTGGGAGGGGAGCCGGCGCAGAGCAACCTGCTCGCCGAGATCGCGGCGGGCACCTGGCAGCCGCCACTCACGCCGGCCGACGTCGACCAAGCCACGCACGAGCTCGGGCAGATCGCCCGCGGCGAGTTCCAGCCCGGGCAGGTGTCCCTGTTCGCCACCGTGAACGCCATCGCCGCCGCCTACCGCAAGGCGTAGGAACCGGGCCCCGGTGCGCCATGTGGAAAAGTCCGGCCTCTGCACATTCGGGGCCGGGCTTTGCGTTCCACCCTGTGGGAAAAAGGCGTTGTCCACAAGTTCTGCACAGGTTATCCACACGCCGGAAATGGCCCTATCGTTTGTGA
>JAHFBW010000136.1 GCA_023249845.1 Candidatus Eiseniibacteriota bacterium | reverse complement strand
CGGATGCAGCACGCTGGGGTCCAGCCCTTCGTCGATCACCAGGTCGGCTGCCTCCGCGCCCTGGTGCTCGATGTTCGCGCGGGTCGTGTCGAAGTGGATGTTGCTCGGCACGACCTGCCCCGGTTTCAGGATGGTCGAGAACAGCAGGTTCTCGGCGACGCGGCCCTGGGGAGTCGGGATGACATGCTCGTACCCGAAGATCTCTCGCACGGCGTCGCGGAAGTGAAAGAAGTTGCGGCTGCCGGCGTACGACTCGTCACCGAGCATGAGTCCCGCCCATTGCGAATCGCTCATCGCGGACGTTCCGCTGTCCGTGAGCAGGTCCACGTAGATGGTGTCCGCGGGCACCGCGAAGATGTTGAGGCCGGCGTCCCTAATCGCCTGCTCGCGCTCCTCGCGCGTCACGCGACGGAGCGGCTCGACAACCTTGATGCGGAAGGGTTCTGCGGGAAATCGCATGGGATGCGAGTGTAAGCGTCGCCTCGCGGTGCGTCCACGCGCCTCGTCCGCGCGGCCGCCTCGGCCGAGCCGCAGGAACTCAGTTGCGACCGAGCGCCTCCGCCGGCGGCGCGCCGGGCCCCAAGCCGCGGAGGTGCTCGCGCAATTGGCGCGCGCGCTCGACGACGCTGTCCACCGCGAGCAGCGCGAGCTTCACTTCGCCTGGGATCCGCGCCGTCGTGGCGAGCACGCCCACAACGGTGGAGAGCGGGGCCGCGTCGTCGAACGTCGGCGGCGCGAGCCACGCGTCGTGCGCGAGCGGGCTCAAGCGCGCGCGCTCCTCGATCAGCCCCTGGCGCGCGACCTGCGCCAGCGGATCGTCCTCGGAGTAGGGCGCCTCAGGTACGGGGTCCGGCACGCACGCGCGGTAGGGAAACTCGCGCACCGGCCGCCCCAGCCGCACGCGCGCCACGCCTCGCACGCGCAGGTCGTAGCAGTCATTCGGCAGCCACGCCGCCTCCTCGAAGCGCGCCACGCAGGCGAGGTCGTGGAACGACGGGCTCCCCTGGTAGTCCGCTTCCCAGCCCGGCGCGAGTGTCGCGAGCACGATCAGGCGCTGATCGGAGAGCGCATCGCGCACGAGCGTGCGGTAGCGGAGCTCGAAGACATGCAGGCCCATCTCGGCGTGGGGAAACAACACCACACCGGGCAATGGAAACACCGGCACCGGCCGATCGAACACCAGGTCCATGTTCGCGATTTCCGCGCGAAGCTGGCACCGGATCACCGACCGCGCGCGAACGCCTATTCTTCGGTGAGGAATCCCAACACGTCCGCGACGTGCCCTTCGACTTTCACCTTCGGGTAGATCTGGGCGATGCGACCGGTACGGTCAATGATGAACGTGGTCCGCTCGATGCCCATGAACTTCTTTCCATACAGGTTCTTCTGTTTCCACACACCGTAAGCCTTGCTCGTGCCGGCTTCGGCGTCCGACAGCAGCTCGAACGGCAGCTTGTGCTTGGTCAGGAGCTTCTGGTGCGACTCGATGGGATCCGCCGAGACGCCGAGGATCACCGCACCCGCGGCTTCGAACTGCGGGGTGAGATCGCGAAACCCGCACGCTTCCTTCACGCAACCGGGTGCTTCGTCGTTCGGGTAGAAGTACAGCACCACGGTCTTTTTGCCCTTGTACAGTCTCAATGACACGTCCTGCCCCGACGTCCCAGGCAGCGTGAAGTCCGGCGCCGGCTTGCCGATCACCGGCAGCAGCGTGGCGGTGGCCATGGATCCTCCGGAAAAACCGTGCGGGCCCCCGGTCTAAGGGGCCCGTCACGATGCGTGGAGCCGCGCGGCGCGCGGCCTAGTCGTGCGTGATCACTTGCCGGCCGGCTGCATGGCAAGCGCGCGATCGAGACTCGCGGCCACCACGTTCCAGTCGAGGTTGTTGAAGAACGCGTCGATGTACTTGGCGCGCGCGCGTCCGTAGTCGAGCCAGTAGGCATGTTCGTACACGTCGAGCGCCAGGATCGGCGTGGCGTTCCACAGCGGGAACGTGTTCTGCGCGTCACCCATGACGGTCGTGAGCATGCCGAGATCGTGGTCGTAGGCGAGCCACACCCAACCGCGCGCCGCGAGACCGGACGCCTTGAAGTCCGCGAGCCACGCGTCGTACGAAGGAAAATCGCGCGCGATGAGCTCCATGAGCTTGCCCGACGGTGTGCCGCCCTTGCCGCCCAAGTGCCCGAAGTAGATCTCGTGATTCTTCATGCCGCCGATGGCGAACGAGTAGTCCACGCGAAGCGAGCGCAGGTCGCTGTAGATCTGGTTCGCAGTCGTGCGATCCACCGCGTCGAGCTTCTTCTGGATCTCGTTCACCTTGCCGACGTAGCCCTTGTAGAGCTCGTAATGCTCCTCCTGGGTGCGGGCCGAGATACCATTGAGTTCGCGGATCGAGGCGAACGTCTTGGGGGTGAGGTCCTTCCAGGCCATGGGATGCCTCCTCGTTTAGATAGTCCGAACGGAGCGCGTGAGGGCCCCGGGCAGGTCGCGGGTATGGGCGGAGGGTAGCCCGCGCGGTTCGCGTGCCGCAAGGCCCGCCCGCGCGGCGCATCACATCGCCGGCGGGCGCCGCCGATAGCCGTCTGCACGCGTGATCCGGCCCGTCCGCACCGAATCGAACAGCGCCTGGGCACGTGGGCCGCTCGCCGGACAGGTGGTGTCGTATCGCCTGCAGCCGGCCAGGGTGTAGCCACAACCGCAGTCACAGGCGCGCCCGTTCGCGATGCGCAGGAACGTCTCGCGTGCGGGTCCCGCGAGCGCCGCCAGTTCCAAGTCGTGGATGTCGTCCACCCACGCGGTCTTGAGCCGCACGGTGTCCGGTTCCGCCAGCTCGAGCGCGCGCGCGACGACGTCGCCGGAGGGCTCGGTCACCTGCGCCGGCCTGTCTTCGGCGCGCCGGACCGGTTGCTGGAACGAGCCTCGGATCGCGATCACGGCGAGCGCCGCCGCGCCGAAAACCCCGAGTATCGCGAGCAGGCGTAGGGGGTTGCGCATGCCAGAAGCGTAGCGCACGCGGACCGTGCGGCGAACCCGAGGGTTCGTCTGTTGAACCACCCTTTCGAGACGGCGGCCTCACTTCACAGGGACTTCAGCAGGAGTTTGCGCCCGCATGATACTCAGTAGAGACTTGTGCTCCGATGCTGGGAGTGTGATGCAGGCCGGGTTCGTCGCCGCGACGCGATCGCGCGCGCCCCGCCCGGGATCCGCGGGCGACCCGACGGGAACCCGCAGGCTGGACGTTCACATGAACGCTGTCGTGCGTATGACGATGTTGGCCGCCGTGGTCGGCTGCGCGCTGCTCGCCGCACCGAGCTCGCACGCGAGACCTGCCCGCGGTGTCGCGAATTTCCCCGGCGTGAGTTTCCAGCTGATGACCTCGCGCACGCACGCGGGTTCGCCGGCCGGGCGCCCGGCGCGTCATCGGCCCATTCGTCCGGCTCGTCACGCACAACGCCACGCGCTCCGGCGCACGGGCTCGCGGGGCACGTTCGTCGCGGTGACGCCTCGCGCCACGACACACGCGCCGCGTTCCAGCTGGTCCAGGGCGTCCGCCCACGCGAAGCGCGACCGCGCACCACGCGCCGACGCCCGCCCACCCGAGAGCCGCGGCCCTCCGCGCGCCAGCCCTCATGATCCGCTCGCCGCATCGCTTCCCGCGCGCCGCGAAGCCTACTCGGAGCCGCGCGCACGCCTCGACGCCACGTTCACGGCGTCCCCCGCTCCTGTCGCGTTCCATCGCCCGCGACGGTCGAGTCCCGCTCCCCCGGCCCTCGAGCTCAAGCCCGCACTCCACGCGCGCGCGCCTCCGCCGTGACCAGGCGCACCACGCGCATGGGATCGCCGGTGCACCGCTCACCCGATCCGAAAGACTGTGGAAGCACACGAGCCCCGCGCACGAGGGGCGCCGGCTCGCGACGTGGATCCCCTCGATTGGGAGAACATCATGAACTCCGGACGCATCATCGTCTCGACGCTGTTCGCGCTCGCACTCGTGGCCGGCGCGGCCTGGGCAGGCCCCACGACGACCGACGCGAACAAGCAGGCGCCGACCATGACGCACGTGGTGGCGAAGGCGCCGGCGCACGCGAAGACCGCGGCCAAGATGGCAACGCCTCGCGTGGACCTGAACTCCGCCACGCGCGAGGAGCTGGCGAAGCTCCCCGGCATGGACGAGGCGACCGCGGACAAGATCATCGCCGCGCGGCCGTTCAAGTCGCGTGGCGACCTGCGGTCGAAGGGCTTGGTCAGCAGCGTCGTGTACGCGAAGCTGCGTGAACACGTGACCGCGAAGCCCACCACGGTCGCGGCTTCCTCGACCAAGTAGGGATGTCGCAGATCAATCGGAGCGCGCTCCGAGCCTCGTCCCCGGATGCACCGGGGACGGGGCCGGGGCCGCTCCCCGTCTCGACCGCCACCGCGCCCGCCGCGCGACCGCTCATGTTCCGCCGACAGGCGCTGGCGTTCGCCGTCGCCGTGATGGGCGTGGTGGACTTGGCGTCGGCGATCCTGTCGCACCCGCCCGAACGGCTGCTCGCGCTGCGTCATCTCGTGCCGTCGCTGGTGCGGGATTCGAGCCGCACGTTCACGCTGCTCGCGGGTTGTCTGTTGCTGGTGACGGCGTGGGGCTTGCGGCGCGGCAAACGTCGCGCATTCGTCGCGGCGATGTTCCTGTGCGCGCTGAGCGTGCCCGTGAACCTGCTCAAGGCCATGGATCTCGAGGAGGCCACCGTGGCCACCGGTCTCATGTTCGCGCTGGGCGTGAGCGCGGAGGCGTTCCAGGTGCGCAGTCGCGAGCTGTCGTTCGCGATGCTGCGTTCGCGCGCGATGTGGGCCCTACTGGGGCTTTTCGCCTACGCGGCGATCGGTTCGTGGTGGATCGAGCGCCAGTACGGAGTGCCGCTCCCACTCCTGGACACGCTCGGGGACGCGCTCTACCAACTGTTCGGAGTGGGACGTCCGGTGCAGGCACCGGGCCCTCTGCCCCACCCCGCCGCGCACGTGCTCGCGTGGTACCTGCGTTCGCTGCCGCTCCTCGGCGTGACGATGGTGGTGGGACTCGCGCTGGCCGCTCTGCGCCCGGCTCGATTCCGGCGGCGCCATCGGGAGGAGGCGCGGCGCGTTGAGGCCCTGTTGCACGAGTACGGCGCCTCGTCGGTGTCGTGGTTCGCGCTCGCCGACGACGTCGATTACTTCTTCAGCCGCAACCGGCGCGCGGTCATCGCCTATCGATTCGAAGCGAACGCCGTGTTGGTGATCGGAGATCCCATTGGTCCCGCCGAGGAGTGGCGACCGATGCTCGCGGAGTTCGCCGAGTTCTGCCGTGTCCACGACTGGCCGTTCGCGTTCTTCCAGGCGCGGCCGGAACTGCTTCCGCTCTACGAGTCATTCGGCTGGCGCTCGCTGCACATCGGCGAGGATCCCGTGCTGTGGACGGAGCGCTTCACGCTCGTCGGCAGCGCCGTCGGCTCGCTGCGACGCTCGATGCGTCACGCGGACGCCGCCGGGCTGCGTGTCACGCACCTGATCCCGGGCGAGAGTCCACCTGCCGAGAGCGCGCTGCCGCCACATCTCTGGGAGCAGCTGCGCGCGGTCTCGGACGAGTGGCTGCGCGAGCGCTCGGGTGGTGAGAAGGGTTTCTGCATGGGCCGCTTCGAACCGCACCGGCTGCATGAGGTGTGGCTCGCGGTGGCCTGGGACCCCGCGACCCGGCGCGTCGAGGGCTTCACGTCGTGGGTGCCGATCCCGGCCCGGCAGGGATGGGCGCTGGACCTGATGCGGCGCCGGTCCGACGCTCCGAACGGCACAATGGATCTGCTGGTGGTGCGCTCGCTTGATGCGGCGCGCGCACGCGGTGACGCGTTGCTGTCGCTGTCGCTGTCGGCGCTCGCGCACGTTCCATCGGAAGGGTCCGACGCGCCGAGGAGCGCCGCGGCGAACGAGCCTCCCACCGCCGACCGCGCGCGTGAGTTCCTGCGGCAGCACCTCGAACGCTTTTACGATTTCCAAGGCGTGTTCCGCTGGAAGCGGCGATTCGACCCCGTGTTCGAGCACCGCTATCTAGTCCACCCCGGGCCGTGGGCGCTGCCGCGCGTGGTGTGGGCCCTGATCCGCGCCCAGAGCCCCGGCGGCCTGGCGTCGTACTTCCGGCGACCGGTCACGCCGCAACGGACCGTCACCGAGCCCGCCGCGCTCACGCCGGGCGAGGAGAGCGCATGACACCCATCGTGCTGCTCGCGGGCGTGGCGCTCCATGCCGCGGGCGTGCTCCGGCGCTACGAGATCGACGCGCCGGAGCTGCATGATCCGCATCGCGCGGTGCGCGTGTACACGCCCGCTCAATACGATGATCCCGGCGCGGCCACGCGACGCTATCCCGTGGTGTTCCTGCTCCACGGCTGGCCGGGCTCGGACGGCAACTGGCCGGGGCTCGGGCGGGCGGTGGTCACGGCCGATTCGCTCATCGCGGGCGGTCGAATGCCGCCCGCGATCCTCGTGTTTCCCAACGGGAACGGCAGGGGCTGGCTCGGGCGTTCGCTTTACATCGATTCACAAGATGGCTCGTCCCGGATGGAGCAGTTCCTCGTCGGCCGTCTCCCGGACTGGGTGGACTCGACGTTTCGCACGGAACCCGGCTGTCGCGCGGTGATCGGGCTCTCGGACGGCGGCACCGCCGCGTTGAATCTCCTGTTCCACCACCCGGATCGGTTCGTCGCCTGCGGGAGCCACAGCGCCGACCTGCGCATTCGGAAGGACATCACCACGAGCTCGGTCCTGGGGCCCGAGCCGGGCGCCGCACGACTCGCCGAGTCCCGCAGCCCGCTCGCCTACGCGGCCGAGGTGGCGCCACGGATGGTGCCCCATCTCATCTACTTCGATTGCGGGCGCGACGACGAGAGCGTGGGCGACAATCGCGAGTTCGACGCGCTGCTCACGCGGCTCGACGTGCCTCACGTTTATCGCGAGTTCGAGGGCTCTCACGGCTGGGGCTACTGGCGCGCTCACCTCGCCAGCTCGCTCGAGGCGGTCACGGCGGGGATGCCGTGTGGCGAGGCCTCCTCAGGACCGGGCGCTCGCCCCGCGCTCCGGGAACTGTCGTCCGTTCGATGACGCCAGCTCCCGTGCCGAGCATGGCGAACTCCTCTAGGATGGGTCACCCATCTCGAGGGAGTAACCCGATGACCTGGATAGCCCCTGTCACACCCGAGCAGGCCGGCGCTGAACTCGTACCCATCTACGCGCGCATCGCGGCGCAGTCGCGCTCGGGCCGCGTCTCCAACCTATGGTGCGCCTGGGGCGGCGATGCATCGGGGCTCGCCACACTGCACGCGCACTACAGAGCGCTCATGGCCGAGCCGGCGCCGCTCACTGCCGCCCAGGTCGAGATGATCGCGTTGGCAGTGTCCGCGACGAACGGCTGCGGCTACTGCGTGTCGCATCATGGCACGCGCCTGTCGCGGTTGGTTGGCGACGAGCTCGCACGCGCCGTGGCGCTCGACTACCGCGAGGCGAATCTCGCCGCTCGCGACCGCGTGCTGCTGGATGCCGCCGTGGCACTCACCTGCGAACCCGCGGAGCGCACGCGCGCCGACATCGAGCGCGTGCGCGAATACGGTTTCGACGACGCGGCGATCCTCAAGGCCACCGAGGTCGCAGCGCTCTACAACCTCGTGAACCGCGTCGTGAGCGCGTTGGGCGTACCGCTCGAGAATGGCCTCGAGCGCTGGGAGTACGGCGCGCAGCGATAGCTCGAGGCAGCGCAAGCGTCGCGCGCGATCCGGGGCCGCGGGTCCCGCCGCGATCGGCGTGACGCGAGCCCGGAACGAAAGCCGCCCCGGGGCCCACGCGATGGGCCCCGGGGCGCCGTGTTGCTTCGTAGCGGCCTACTTCCCGCTCTTCTTGTCCTCCGCCGTCTTCTTCTTCTGAGCTTCCTGCTCGCGCGCCGTCCACGGTGGCGTGATGTTGTTCGCACGCGCGTAGGCGATGGACTGGCCCAGGTGCTCGTGCGAGTGCGTGCACAGCAGCAGTAGGCCGGCGCGCTTTGTCATCTTGTGGCCGAAGAAGTCCATCTCGGCTTCCAGCTCGGAATCGGGCATCTCGGTGATCGCGGTCGAAGCCCAAGTGTACGAATCCTTGAGCATCTGCCGCACCTTCGCGGGCTCCATGGTCTGCGAGTCGAGCTTCATGAGCTCCTCCATGCTCATCGGCGCGGGCTTGCCGAGCATGGACGGGAACAGGTAGTTCGCCGCCGTGACATGCAGGAACACCTGCCCGACCGAGCGCACGTCCTTGTTCGGCTTCCAGTTGTACTTGCCATCCGGAACGGCGGCGGCCAGTTCCTGGATCTTGCCGCCGGCGTCCATCATGTTGGAAAGGATCTCGCCACGCAGTCCGGTGGGCGCGT
>JAHFBW010000135.1 GCA_023249845.1 Candidatus Eiseniibacteriota bacterium | reverse complement strand
CCGACCAGGTCCCCGGGTCGTTCGATGACCGGACCGCTCGTGTGCGTGATCTCGACGCCCAGCTCGTGCGCGACGATGCTCGCGAGCGTGGTCTTGCCGAGGCCCGGCGGGCCGTGCAGGAGCATGTGGTCCATCGCCTCCCGCCGCTGGCTCGCGGCGGCCAGGAAGATGCCCAACTGCTCGCGCACCTGGAGCTGGCCCACGAACTCGGAGAGCGAGACCGGCCGTAGCCGCTTCTCCTCGCGCACGTCCTCGGCGAATGGCGCCGGGTCTGCGAGACGCGAGGGGTGTTCCCGAGCTTGTTCGATGGCGCCCGCGGCGTTCGCCTTGGCGCGCAGGAAGTTCGTCATGCTGTCGCCGCCCCCGCGCGCGCTTCCACCGCCCGGTCCGCGTGGCTTGCTCATCGTGCCACCAGCGTGGGTCGGACGAGCACGGCGAGCGCCTTCTTCACCAGGTCCTGGGCGGCCACGTCACCGGCGTCCTCGCTGACGCGGCGCACGACGTCCGCCGCCTGGGCCGCCGGGTAGCCAAGCGTCACGAGCGCCGCCACCGCGTCGTCGTACCGCTCGGACCTGCCGAGCACGCGCGACCTGCGAGCGCGACCCGAGCCGGCGCCGCCCGCTCCCTCGTCCGGCCCCTCGTCCGGCCCCGGAGGGGCCGGTACCAACATGGAAAGAAACGCGAGTTTGTCGCGCAGTTCCACCACGAGCCGTTCGGCCGTCTTGCGGCCCACACTCGGCACCGCCGTGATAGCGGCGATGTTCTCGTCGCGCACGGCGCGTGCGAAACGGGCCGGCGAGAGTCCCGAGAGCACGGCGATCGCGATGCGGGGCCCCACGCCGTTCACGGCGATGAGCAGGTCGAAGACGCGGAGCTCGTCCCGATCCACGAAGCCGAACAGCAGCTGCGCGTCCTCGCGCACGATGTGGCGCGTGTGGAGCTTGACCTCGACGCCCGTCTCGGGGAGCGCGACGAACGCGCTCGTCGAGACCTGCACCTGGTAGCCCACGCCGCCAGCCTCGACGACGACGAAACCGTCGCCGCGCTCGAGCAACGTTCCCCGCAGGCAGGCGATCATGGTGTGGTCCTCACTCGAACGTGCCGGCCCGCCGCCCGCGGGCGTCGCCGCGCCGGGCACCGATGTGCAGCGGCCACCCTACCGCACCCCGCCCTGCTCTGCTCACCGGCTGCCCCGCGCCGTCGCGAGCAGCGCCTGGAGTCGCGCTCCCGCGGGGGTGCGTCGCCGCGGCGCGTCGAAGCGCGCGCGCCGCAGGTGGCAGAGCGCTCCGGCCAGCGCGTCGGCGGCATCGGCCTGCGGCAGCGTCGCCAGCCCGAGCTGCAGCTTCACCATGGCGGCCACCTTCTCCTTGGTGGCGCCGCCGTGACCCGTAACGCTCAACTTGATGGCGCGCGGCGCGTATTCGGCCACTTCGAGACCACGCTCCATGGCGGCCAGCATGAGCGCCCCGCGCACGTGACCGAGCACCAGCGTCGATCGGGCGTAGGCGTGATGGAACGCGGCTTCGATCACGACGCAGTCCGGCACGAACCGCTCCATCACGCCGTCCAGCTCGCGGGCGATGGCGTGGAGCCTCGCCGGCAGCGCCAGCCGTGCGGGGGGCGACACGTGCCCGGCGCCCAGGCAGTGCATGTCGCGACCGCGGCGCTCCACCACGCCCCAACCCGTCCGCCGGCTACCGGGATCCAGCCCCAGCACGCGCATGTGTCGCCCTTTCCATAGGTGCGGCGCGGGCTTCCTGCCCGCTTGTGCGGTGATCGTCGCGCGAGCGCGAGTGCCCGACAGTCGGTGTGACGCGAGGCGGTCCCGGTCCAGGCCGGGCCCTTCCCCGATGTTGCGACTAGCCGTGCTGCGCCGCGGCGGCCTCGCGTTCGGCCTTCGCCACCGCGATCACTTTGTCCGCCAGTTCGCGCGGCACCTCTTCGTAGTGTGACAGCTTCGCCTGGTAGAGCCCCCGTCCCTGCGTGATGGCGCGAAGGTGTGAAGCGTACTTGTAGGTCTCCGCCATGGGCACCTTCGCCTTCACCACGACGTAGTGCCCCTCCGATTCCGTTCCGAGGATCTTGCCGCGCTTGCTCGAGAGATCCCCCATCACGTCGCCCAAGAACTCCTCGGGGATTCGCACCTCGAGGTCGGAGTAGGGCTCGAGCAGCACGGGTGAGGCCTTGAGGATGGTCTCGTGGAAGCAGGTCTCGGCCGCAATCTTGAACGCCATCTCCGAGCTGTCGACGTCGTGGTACTTGCCGAAAAACACCGTGGTCTTGACGTCCACGACGGGGTAGCCGGCGAGCGGCCCGCGTTCCATGCCGGCGATGACGCCCTTCTCCACCGCGGGGATGAAATTGTGGGGGATGACGCCGCCCTTGACCTCGTCCACGAACTCGAACTTGGCGCCGCGTGGCAGCGGCGCGACGCGCAAGTGGACCTCGCCGAACTGGCCGCGGCCCCCAGTCTGCTTCTTGTGCCGGTAGTCGCCCTCGGCCTTGCCCTTGACGGTCTCGCGGTAGGGAACGTGCGGCTTGCTGAGCATGACCTCGACGCCGAATCGCTTCTTCATGCGCTCGACCAGGATCTCCAGGTGCAGGTCGCCCATGCCCTGGACGACAGACTCCTTGGTGCTCTCCTCGAAATGCCGGGAGAGCGTCGGGTCCTCCTCATGCAGCCGCGAGAGCCCCACGGCCATCTTCTCTTCGTCGCCCTTGTTCCTGGCGCGGATGCACTCTGCGACCACCGGGAGCGGGAAGTCGGGCGGCGCGAGCTTCACCGCGCGCGACTTGTCGGCCAGCGTGTCGCCGGTGTGCGTCTCGCGCAGTTTCACCGCAGCCACGATGTCGCCGGCCGCGGCGCCGCGGCAGTCCGAGCGCTCCCGACCACACAGGTGGTAGAGCGTTCCCAGCTTCTCGCTTCGATTGCGCGTCGTGTTCACGAGTTCCTTGCCTGGCTCGACGTGACCGGACCACAGCCGAATGAGCGACAACTCACCGAGATGCGCCTCAGCGAGCGTCTTGAACACCGTCGCGGCCGCTGACGCGGCCGAGTCGGGCTTGATCTCGACGTTGCTGGCGCCATTCGTGCCACTCGCCTCCTGCGGGTGAACGTCGAGCGGGCTCGGCAGCACGTCCACGACCTCCTCGAGGACCTCTTTCACCCCAAGGTTCAGGGCGGCGGAGCAGCAGAACACCGGTGCCAGGTCACACTGGACGACGCGCTCACAGAGACCGTGCCGGATCTCCTCCACGGAGAGGTCGCCGGTCGAGAGGAACTTCTCCATCAGCTGCTCGTCGCCGGTGGCGGCCTCCTCGAGCAGCGTGGCGCGGGCCTTCGCCACCTTGTCCGCCATGTCGGCCGGGATCGGCACCTCGCTGCTCTTCTCGTCGGCGCCCTTCCCCGTGAACGTCCATGCCTTGTTCTCGATCAGGTCCACGACGCCGTGGAACTTGTCCGCCTCGCCGATCGGGAGCTGCGCCGGCACGGCGTTCAGCCCCAGGCGATCGTGGCAGCTCTTCACCGCAGCGTCGAAGTTCGCGTGTTCCTTGTCCATCATGTTCACCACGACCAGCAGCGGCGACTTCTCCTGCTTCAAGACTTCCCACACCACTTCGGTGCCCACCTCGACGCCGGCGGCGGCGCGCAGGATGAGCACGGCCGAGTCGGCCACCCGGAGCGCGCTGTAGACATCGCCGACGAAGTCGGAGTAGCCGGGCGTGTCGATCAGGTTGATCTTGTGGCCCTGGAACTCGAATTGCGCGAGCCCCAAGTCGATCGTCATCTGTCTCGCGATCTCCTCGGGGCTGTGGTCCAGCAGCGTCGTTCCGTCAGCGACCCGTCCGATTCGGTTGGTCGCTTTGGCCTGGTACAACATGGCCTCAGCGAGCGAGGTTTTACCCACGCCGTGATGGGCCACCAGCGCCACGTTGCGGATGTGACCGGTTGCGAACTCCTTCACGCTGCACCTCCCGAAGTCGTCGCGTCAGGGTGCTTGCGTCGGGTCGTGGAGTCGGAACACGCGCCCCGGCGTAACTCAAAGCAATAACGGAGGCTAGCACTGCGTTTTCACGTGGGTCAAGAGGTGCCGCGCACCTGCTGGCGTGCACCGAAGTGAGGCTCGCACGTTCAGGCTGTGCAGCGGCCGTCAAGAATGCGTCGCTCGCATCGCGAAGCCATCACGACGGTTGACCGGGCTCAGGCGCGCCTATAATTTCATCCGGTTTGTCGCGCTGGACTCGTTTCCTCCGGCGCTCTCTCCACCCCGAAAGGAGTCCTCGATGTCGGTTCGCCCGTCCTTCCGCGCCCTCGGTATGGCGCTCTCCGCTGTGGCGCTGTGCGCCGCCGCGTACGCCGTGAGCGCCTCGGCCGCCCCGCCCGCCCCCGTCGCCAAGGGCGATCCCGCCAAAGGCGCCGCCAAGTACAAGACGCTCTGCGTCGCCTGCCACAAGCCCGACGGGTCGGGCGGCTACAAGGCCGCGGGGAACCCCACGCCCAACTGGACGCTCAAGAAGACGTGGGACGCGACGCGCACCGACGCCTACCTTCGCGACTGCATGACGAATGGCAAGATCAAGTCCGGCATGGTCGCCTGGGGCAAGCTGGGTACGCTCAAGCCGCAGGACGTCGAAGACATGATCGCGCACATCCACACGATCAAGGCCAAGGCGAAGTAGTCGCCGAAACCGCCCGCAGACGCGTGCGCCCGCGAGCGTCTGGCGGACCGGGCTGCAATGACCGAAGCGCGCTCCCGGTGGAGCGCGCTTCGTGTATGCAGTCCGCGTTCTCGCGAATCGGCCAAGCGCCGGGCGTACGCGCTACTCGATGCGGATCGTGTAGGGCATGAGCGCCAGTAGGCTGCCCGCCGGCGTGGCGGCCAGGCGATACCAGCGGCCGAGGTCGGTGAGCACGGGGATCCGCGACTCCTCCTGCTGGGGCGTCTCGAAGGCGCCGCCGAGCCAGCGTTGGAGCAGCGACTTCAACGGTCGCGGGTAGACTTCGACGATGATGTCCTCATGGGCGCCGATGTGAGCGCGCTGGCGCGCCAGTTCGAATGCCTCGTGGAGGCCGCCGAGCGAGTCCACAAGTCCGCGCTGGAACGCGGCGACGCCGGACCAGACGCGCCCCTGCCCCACCGAGTCCACGGTGGCGGGCTCCATGCCGCGTCCCTCGGAGACGCGCGAGACGAACACGCGATAGAACTCGTCCAGGCTCTTCTGGTAAAGCGCTCGCTCCTCGGGATCGAAGTCGCGATACGGCGACCACATGTCGGCGTGGCGGCCGCGTCGCACCGTCTCGACATTGAGGCCCAGCTTTCGGTAGAGCCCGAGCACGTTGAGCTTGCCGCCGAAGACCCCGATCGAGCCCGTGATCGTGGACGGGCCCGCCACGATGGCGTCGCCCGCGCACGCCAAGTAATAGCCACCCGACGCCGCCACGTCGCCCATGCTCACGACGACGGGCTTCTCTCGGCGCAGCCGGCGAAGCTCCTGCCACACGGCGTCCGAAGCATCGCCCGAGCCGCCGGGGCTGTCGATGCGCAGCACCACCGCACGGATGCTGTGCCGCCCGCGGATGTCGCGCAACGCGTCCACGAGTGTGCGGTCGCCTACCGAGCGGCCGCCGAACACGCCCTCGCGGCTCCGTCCTTCCACGATGTCTCCCTCGGCCACGACGAGCGCGATTCGCTCCCCCTTGCCAGTGCCGCCCTCCTCGACATAGCGAAGGAAGGAAGCACTCGCGCGGCGCTCGCCACCCTCGTGCGCCGCCAGCGAGTCCACATCCGCCTGTGCCATGAGCGTGTCGAGCAGTCCGTGCGCGAACGCCTCGTTCGCCGTCCACGGCCCGTCGTCGATCAGCCGGCGCATGCTGTCCGGCGACAGGTTGCGCTCCTCGCTGAGCGTCTGCACGAGCAGCTTGAACTCGTCGTCGAGCAGCGCCTCGAGTGACACGCGCGCGTCCTCCGATAGCGAATCGCGCGTGTACTGCTCCACCGCCGACTTGTAGCGACCCACGTGGACGAAGTTGGCGCGGATGCCCAGTTTCTCGTACGCGCCGTGCAGGAACATCGCCGAGGCCGAGAGCCCGTCCAATTGCAGCGTGGACACGCGCGGCATCGCGAGCCGGCCGGCCGACGAGGCGAGCAGGTACTCCTTCTCGCCTCCGCCGTTCAGGCTGGCGTACACGGGCTTGCCCGTCGCGCGGAACGCGAGCACGGCGTCGCGCAGCTCGTAGATGCGCGCCCAGCCCCAGTCCAGGCCGTCCACGTGCAGAACCAGGCCGGACACCGAACGGTCCTCGGCCGCGTTGCGCACCGCAAACAGCAGCTCGTGAAAGTCGGGCCGCGCACGGCGCAGCAGGTCGAGCGATGGCGACGGCGGTGCGGGGCCTTCGTCCACCTCGGAGGGTACGTCGAACACCAGCACGCGCGGCGCGTTCGTGACGTGGAGCGGCCGGCGGACGCGCACCGCCACGGCGAGCATGACGGCGCCAACCGCGATGCAGAGCAGAAGGACCAGGAGCGCGCGCGCGCGCGTCGACATCGATCGCCTCCAAGAGGGGTGGTGAACCCCCGGAAGATGCCACAGGCACGCCCGGCGCGCAGGCTCGGTGAAGTGTGCGGGCCGGTCCGGGGTGGCGCGCGGCGCGTCCCGCGGCTGCCGGTCAGAAACGCCTGCGAAGCTCCACTGACGCATACATGCTGCTCGCGTCCTGCGACGGATCCTCGTGGCTCTCGTAGCGTCCGCTGCCCGAAAAACGCAGGCGGACCCGGCCCGGCAGGCTCACGTCCGCGAACACGTCGCCCTCGAGGAAGAGGTAGGACGAATGCAGGTCGGGCTCGGCCAGCGACAGTGTGGCGGCGGAGTGTTCGTACTCGCGCCAGCCCGCGGATGGCGCCAGCGACCACCAGTCGCCGGCATGGAGCCGCTCGAACTCGATGACCGCGGCGAGTTGCCGGTAGCGTTCGGCCGGCACCTCGGGCGCATCGAGCCACTCGAGGCGCGGTCCGGCGCGGAGCCCCCAGTCCGAGGCCAAGCTCCAGTGGAGCGCCGGCCGCGCGGTCCACACCCGGTAGTCGAAGTAGACGCTCGTGTCGGGACGGTCGTAGCGGTACCCGTCCACCGAGAGCCACAGCTCAGCGGTGACCTTGTCGCTGAACGAAACGAACGCGTTCGCGTCGGCGCGGCCGCTCCAGAACTGGTCGCGCGTGGAGGGTGTGTCGTGGAGCGTCGTGCGGCGATCGAGCTGAATCTCGACCGCGGCCGAGCCCATTCCTGGAAGCAGCCGGCGCAGCGCGAGCGAGCCGTGCTGCTCCACGTGATCGCGCACGACGGAATCCGGGAACGCGCGCACGTCCGCGCCGTAGCCGAGCTCGGTCTCCCACGCCGCGTCGAGAGGTGTGAGCCCCCAACGGAGCCATGCGCGCCCGGCATTGCGGTCGAGCGAGAGCACGTCGGACGTCCCGCTGGTTCGATACCAGTCGCCGCCCACGAGCAGGTTCCACGATTGCGAACGGTCGAGCGTCGTATAGCGCAAGCGTGCGTCGGGGCGGAACCGTAGCTCGCTGCGGTCGGCGCCAAAGGAGCGGTCGCGGCGCATGTCGATCTCGGGCGTGAGCGAGACCCGCAGCCCCTCGCCCGGCTCGCCGCGCCATTCGAGCCGCGTGTAACTGCGCAGTACCTTGTCGCCGACCGTGGCGTCCTGGCGCACGTGCAGGCGGCTGCCGCGTACGAATGCGCTCGAGAGTTCGTACGAGCCCACCCCGGCATTGCGGTACTCCGGCGAGCTGGCGAGGCGCCGGCCCGTGAACGTGGTGTCGTCGTAGGTATCCTCGTAGAAACGCTCGTTCGTGACATCCGAGCTGCCGCCCACGTCCCATCGCACGTAGCTCGAGTCGGGCGTTTGCGCCCGGGCATCCGGCGACGCGATCACCACCAGCACGACACCGAGCGCCGCGCCCGTCACCGTCGTCGAACGGCTTCGGGCGCGGCGCGGAAGGGTCAGGGCCTGGGGAACGGGCCTCAGCGGCGCTCCCCGGCGTGAGTCGAGCGCTCGGCGCGCAAGGCCTGTTCGCGCGCTTCACGCGTGAGGCGAAGCGCCAATCGCAGGTGGCCGGCGTCGGCCTCGGCGTGCGCGCGCGCCTCGAGACTGTCGGCGTTCGCAAGCAGTTGGCGGGCGCGCTCGCTGCCGCTCGCCTCCACCACCTCGTGCGCGTGCGCCAGCACCTCGTCGGTGCGCTGCAACGCCGCGGCCACCGTCTCGTCGAGCGACTCGCTCGCGTTGCACAGTTGCAACGCGCGGAGCGCACGCTCGCGAGCGCTCATGGTGAGCTGCAGCGCCGCCGGGTAGCGCGTCTCGCGATACGCCATCTCGGCGCGCGCCTGCATGTCGAGCGCCGTGCGCAG
>JAHFBW010000134.1 GCA_023249845.1 Candidatus Eiseniibacteriota bacterium | reverse complement strand
CCTCACTGAGCAACGCCGCGTTGCGCTGGCGGTAGATCTCCTCGCGCTGCTTGTTCATGACGTTGTCGTACTCGAGCAGGTGCTTGCGGATGTCGAAGTTGTGCGCCTCGACGCGCTTCTGCGCGTTGCCGATCGCGGACGTCACCATGCCGTGCTCGATGACCTCGCCCTCCTCGACACCCATCTTCTGCATGAGCATCGAGATGCGTTCGGCGCCGAACAGCCGCATGAGATCGTCCTCGAGCGACAGGAAGAAGCGCGACGAGCCGGGGTCGCCCTGCCGGCCGGAGCGGCCGCGCAGCTGGCGATCGATGCGTCGCGACTCGTGGCGCTCGGTGCCGAGGATGTGCAGCCCGCCCAGCTCGGGCACGCCCGCGCCGAGCTTGATGTCGGTGCCACGGCCGGCCATGTTCGTGGCAATCGTCACGGCACCGCGTTGGCCGGCGAGCGAGACGATCTCGGCTTCCTTGAGGTGGTACTTCGCGTTCAGCACGTTGTGCGGGATGCCCCGGATCTTGAGGAAGCGGCTCAACTGCTCGCTCACTTCCACCGAGATGGTGCCCACGAGCACCGGCTGGCCCCGCTGGTGGCAGTCCGCGATCTCGTCGATCACGGCCTTGAACTTCTCGCGCTTCGTGCGATAGACCACGTCATTCTGGTCCGAACGCCGGATCGGGCGGTTCGTGGGGACCACGGCGACGTCGAGCTTGTAGATCTCCCAGAACTCGCCGGCCTCGGTCTCCGCCGTACCGGTCATGCCCGCGAGCTTCTTGTACATGCGGAAGAAGTTCTGCAGCGTGACCGTGGCGAGCGTCTGCGTCTCGCCCTCGACCTTCACGCCTTCCTTGGCCTCGATGGCTTGGTGGAGTCCGTCCGAGTAGCGCCGGCCCGGCATCTTGCGGCCGGTGAACTCGTCCACGATGACCACCTTGCCGTCCTCGAGCACGTACTCGACGTCCTTCTCGAATAGCGAGTACGCCTTGAGCAGCGCGTGGATGCTGTGGCTGCGGTTGTTTGCCACGCCGTACGCCTGGTACAGGCGGTCGCGCTCGACGATGCGTTCGTCGGCCGACAGGTCGTCTCGTCCCTCGAGTTCGGCGAGCTGCGCGGTCAGGTCCGGCACGGTGAAGCGGTCCGGGTCGGACGGCGACATCAGGTGCCGGGCGGCCTCGAGCAGGTCCACGTTCCGCGACTTCTCGTCGATCGTATAGTAGAGCTCCTCGTCCAGCTCGTGCATGCGCTTGTCGCGCAGGTGTTCCAGCTCCGCGCGAGTGATCAACTTCTTCAATCCTGGTTGGTTGCTCAGGAGCTTGATGAGCTTCTTGTGTTTCGGTGCGGCGCGCTGGACCTGCAGGAGTTGGACGCCGGTCTCCCACTCCTTCCCGGCGTCGGCGAGCAGCTGCTCGGCCTTGGCGAGCGCCGCGTTCGCCCATTGCTGCTGGGCGCGCACGACACGCTCCACGAGTGGCTTCATCTCGTCGAACAGGTCGTCGCCGCGGTCGTCCACGGGGCCCGAGATGATGAGCGGTGTGCGGGCCTCGTCGATCAGCACCGAGTCCACCTCGTCCACGATGGCGTAGCCGAACCCGCGCTGCACGCGGTACTCCGGGCGAACCGCCATGTTGTCGCGCAGGTAGTCGAAGCCGAATTCGTTGTTGGTGCCGTAGGTGATGTCGCACGCGTACTGCTCGCGCCGGCGCGGCGGGTCCATGTTCTGCTGGATGCAGCCCACCGTGAGCCCGAGGAACTTGTAGATCTCGCCCATCCACTCGCTGTCGCGGCGGGCGAGGTAGTCGTTCACCGTGACGAGATGCACGCCTTTCCCCGTCAGGGCATTGAGGTAGAGCGGCAGCGTGGCCACGAGCGTCTTGCCCTCGCCGGTGGCCATCTCGGCGATCTTGCCCTCGTGGAGCATGATCCCGCCGATCAGCTGGACGTCGTAGGGCACCATCTGCCAGGCGAGCGGCAGGCCGCAGACGTCCCAGGTCTTTCCGCACAAGCGCTTACAGGCGTGCTTCACGGCCGCGAACGCCTCCGGAAGCAGGTCGTCGAGGGTGTCCTCACCCGCCTCCAGCCGAGCCCTGAATTCGACCGTCTTAGCCCTAAGCGCCTCGTCCGAGAGCCCCTCCCAGGCCACGAAATGCCGGTTGATCTCGTCCACGAGGGGGCCCGCCCGGCGCACTTCGCGCTCGTGCTTGGACCCAAACACCGACTTGAGAAGGTTCTCCAGCATGGCGGGCAGGATAGGGCCTCGAAAGGGTTGGGGCAAAATCGGTCCACTGTAAGGAGCGGGATGTCCGCTGCGTCGCGGCCCCTCTGATGCGGCTTGGCGCGCCGCGTTTCAGCATCGGGCAGGGCGTCAGGTTCAGGACGCGAAGCGTCCTGCGGCACGAGGCTCGCACGTCAGGTCGGCGTCAGGTCCGTCCAGAAGCGCACACGGCCCGATGCGTGGGCATCGGGCCGTGCGCTTGTCCGGGCGGTGTGACTCAAACTTTCAAGACGTGGGTCGCTTCGCTGCCTCGTGTGCTGCTGACCACATCGAACTCCACTCGCTCGCCCTCGTGGAGCGTACGGAACCCGCCGCTCTCGATGGCGCTGAAGTGAACGTAGACTTCGCCACCCTCCTGGCCCTCGGGTGTGATGAAACCGTAGCCCTTCTGGTCGTTGAAATACTTGACCGTGCCACGCGCCATGGAAGTCCCTCCCCAGCTGGCTAGAGGACTCATTCGAGCCCGGACGCTAGTCACCTTGCGCCCCGCGCCGGGGGCGGGTCAAGCGCGTTCGTGCGAGCGCGGGCCGCCATCCCGGCGTGTGCTGGGAGGACGTCAGCCGCCCAACAATTTCATGGTGTAGCCCGCTGCGAGCGTGATGCCGAGATTGTCGTCGAGTGGTATGGGAAGTGCTTCCACGAGCGTCGCCACGACGGCTCCCGCCACGGTCACGCCCCAGGGCACGTGGGCCACGACGGAGACCAGCGCGGCCCACGCGAGGCATGCGAGGAGACAGCCGAACGCCCCCTCGAGCGACTTGTTGAACACCTTGTGCCGGCCCCACGCCTTCCCCACCAGCGCGCCCATGGCGTCGCCGAGGACGGTGAATCCGAGCGCCGCGGCGGCGAGCGGCTGCGGGAACACCTCCACCGCGATCAATGCCGCGAGCAACAGATAGGTCGATCCGAGCAGGCTCATGCGCTCGTGCTCGCGGATCAGCTCGCCGAAGAACTGGCGGAAGAACGTGCGCACGCGCCGTTCGTGGATGCGCAGCACGTCCACTGCGACGGCCCCGGCGGTGAGGCCCAGGAACAGGAGACGGAACTCTCCGCGCGTGCGCGGCCAGGGCAGGATCTCGAGCAGCAGCTCGAGCGGCAGCACGATGAACGACAGGTGGATCGCCTTGCGGCGCGCCTCGGTGAGCCACGCGCGCGTTCGCAGCGGCTTCAGGGGGTCGTCGGGGACGCTCGTCCGGGCGGTCACGGCCGTGACCGTAGCAGACGCTCGAGACTCACGGTCCGGGACCTGCGAACGGCAGGAGTTCACGATACGCCTGGCGATAGCCGAGGATGCGTCGCACGTAGTCCTGGGTGTCGGCGTTGGCGGCCATCTCGCAGTAGAGCGCCCAACCGCCTCGGTCCACGATCTCCCGCCAGTCCGCGCGCACGTTGCCCGGCCCCGCATTGTACGCGGTGAGCGCCAGCGGGGACGCGCCGCCGTATCTCGTGAGCAGCTTCTTCAGATACCGCGCGCCGTAGCGAAGCGCTCGGTCGGGCTCGAACAGCAGCGAGTCCGAAGGCAGCGACTCGCGGAGCTCCCGCGCCATGTCGCGTGCGGTGCCCGGCAGCAACTGCGCCAGCCCGAGCGCGTTGCTGCGCGACACCGCTCGCGGGTCGAACCGGCTCTCCTGCCGGACGAGCGCCCAGAACAACGCGCGCTCGACACCGGCGTGATCGGCCGCCGTCGTGAGCTCGCGTTCGAAGGCCGGGGGAAACGCCCACGGCACCCAGCTCCAGGCACTGCTGTCCGCGGCCTCGGCCAGGAGCGCGCGGTCGGCGGCGCGCGTCGCGCCGGCGAGATCACCACTCACGTACGCGGCCTGCGCGATGGCGCGCCACGACGACGACGAGACCGCTCGCCGAGGGATGCGGCCGAGCCGCGGGTCGCTGCGATCGCGCGCGGACACGATGCGCGCCGCAGCGTCTGGAAGCGCCAGTGAACCCGAGAGCGCAGCGATCGCCTCCACGAGCCGGGGTTCGACCGAGTCCGCCGACGCCACGGCCGGGTGCGCGCGCGGCCGCGAGACACCGAGCGTCTCGCGCGCGGCCACCGCGAGCAGGTCGTATCCGGATTGCGACGCGAACTCCGAGCGGAGGATCGAGTCGCCCTCGGCGACGCCCCGCCGCCTGAGCGCCACGCCGAGCCAGAACCGTGCGCGGCGGTCTCCGCTCGCACGGAACGCCTGCACCGCCGCCGAATCGCGCCCCGCCATCCACTCCATGAGCCCGACGAGCGTGCCCGACTGGCGGACCATGCCGGCGCTCGCGGAGTGGCCGCGTCCCAGGCTGTCGGCGTTCCGGAACGCGCGCGCGGCGAGACTCCAGTGGCTCTCGTCCTGCGCCTCGCGGCCACATTCCCACCACGCCATCGCTCGCACCGTGGGCGATTCGGCGCTCCGCCCGATCCGCTGGTAGAGCGCGAGCGCCGAGTCGCTCCGGCCCGCGGCGCGAAGCGAGCGAGCGCGCTCCAGACGCGCGCGCTCGAAGTCAGGTGTGCCGCGCGTCCAGCGAAGCGCGGTGTCGGAAGCCAACAGCGACGCCGCCGGCCGGCGCCAGTCGCGAAGCCACTGCACGCGCGTGACCGCGTCGTCACCGCGTTCCTCGGGCGTCGCCTTTCGCATCACGCGCGCGTTGCGGACGAGCGCCTGGGAGCGCCGGCCGTTCGCCCACTCGGCGAGCGCGGCGCGGCGCTCGAGGCGGAGCGCGAACGGTTCGCGGCGGAGTCGTGCGAGCGTGTCGAGCAGCGCCAGCGCCGTAGCCGAAGCCGGCGTCACGTTCACGTACTCCTCAAGCACGCTGCGCGCCAGCGCCTCGCCAGCGACGGTGTCGCGGAGCGCCAGGTGGAGCGGCGCGCGCAACGCGCGCCATGCGGCCTCGTCCGCCGACGGCCACAAGCTCCGGTCGGCGCCGTCCAACAGTCGGGCGGCCCGGACGCGATCGCCACTCGCCATGGCGAGCGCGGTCCTGCGCCTGAGCGCCTCCCACGCCCACAGTGAACGGGCGAGCCGCGGGGTCGCGAGCAGCGAGTCGGCACGAGCCGTGTCGCCTCGCGCGGCGAGCGTGTCGGCCAGCGGCACGAGCACGGCCGTCCCCGCGAGCCCGGTATCGCGCGCCGCCGTCCACCAGCGCGACACGGGCGCCGCGGCGTCACGCGGGGTTCCCGACAGCGTCGCACCCTGCCAGCGAACCCCGGTCGGGGTCGCCTCCAGCTTCGGTGAGGCCTCGGCGGGCGCGGAAGGCGCGCACCCCGCGATGGACAGCGCCAGCACGAGAGCGAGTGCCTCGCTGCGCCGCGCGGCGGCATCCGAACCCGCGTTCGTGCGCGCGCGCCGCATGAAGCTCACTCCCATTCGATCGTCGCCGGCGGCTTGCTCGTGACGTCGTAGACCACTCGATTCACGCCGCGAACCTCGTTCGCGATGCGGCTCGCGGTACGCGCGAGGAGCGCATGCGGCAGGCGCGTCCAGTCGGCCGTCATTCCATCCACTGAATTGACCGCGCGAAGCGCCACGACTCTCTCGTACGAGCGCTCGTCGCCCTTGACGCCGACAGTCGCGACGGGGAGCAGCACAGCGAACGCTTGCCAGGTCCGGTCGTACCAGCGCGCGCGGCGCAGCTCTTCCAGGAAGATGGCGTCCGCTTCACGCAGCACGTCGAGATCGCGCTCGCGAACCGGGCCGAGGATGCGCACCGCGAGCCCCGGTCCGGGGAACGGATGGCGGTCCACGAGCGGCGCGGGCAGTCCCAGCTCGCGCCCGAGCGCGCGTACTTCATCCTTGAACAGCGACTTCAGCGGCTCGACGAGCTTCATGCGCATGCGCTCGGGCAGGCCGCCCACGTTGTGATGGGTCTTGATGACCTGCGCGCCATGGCCCGCCGAGGCCGACTCGATGACGTCGGGGTAGAGCGTGCCCTGGGCCAGGAAGTCGAACCGGCCCATCGTGTTCGCCTCCTCCTCGAACACGGCGACGAACTCCTCTCCGATGATGCGGCGCTTGCGTTCGGGATCGGCCACGCCGTCCAGCCGCTCGAGGAAACGCCGGCGCGCGTCCACGACGCGCAGGTTCAGGTGGCGGCGCTTGCCGAGTTCGCGCTCCACTTGGAGCGCCTCGTCCTTCCGCAGCAGGCCATGGTCCACGAGCACGCACACGAGCCGGTCGCCGATTGCGCGATGGATGAGCGTCGCCGCCACGGTGGAGTCCACGCCGCCCGAGAGCCCGCACAGCACGTGGCCGTCGCCCACCTGCTCGCGGATCTGTCGCACAGCCTGGCGGACGAAGCCCTTCATGGACCAGCCCGGCTTCAGCTTCGCGATCTGGAACAGGAAGTTGGCGAGCACCTTGCGGCCGTAGGGTGAGTGCTCCACCTCGGGGTGGAACTGGATCAGGTGGAGTGGCCGGCTTGCGTGCCTCGCCGCCGCGAACTCGCAGTTGCTCGTGTGGGCGACCTTGATCCAACCCGCTGGTAGCGCTTGCACTTCATCGCCATGGCTCATCCAGGCCTTGAAGCGCTTGGGCACACCCGTGAACAGCGGCGAGCGACCGTCCTGGACGAACGTGGCGGCGCCGTATTCGCGCCGATCGGCCTTCGCCACGCGGCCGCCGAGGAGGTGTGCCGTGGCCTGGAACCCGTAGCAGATGCCGAGCAGCGGCAGCCCGAGTTCGTAGAGGCCCGCGTCCGGGAGAGGCGCCTCGGCGCGATACCCGCTTGCGGGCGAACCCGAGAGGATGATCGCGCCGGGTTTCCGCGCGCGGATCCCCGCGAGCGGTGTGGTCCCAGGCACGATCTCGGAGAAGATTCCGAGTTCACGCACACGGCGCGCGATCAGCTGCGTGTACTGGCTGCCGAAGTCGAGGATGAGGACGGACGAACGAGCCATGGAGAGCGTTTCCCTCAGCCTATGCCTTGTGCTCGGGAAATTGCGGGTGGGGCCATTCCCAATGAGTTAACTGGCCGGCCGCCGTGAAATAGCAACGACTTACGGCTCTTTCCGGCCTCGTCTGCAGTCTTCCGAGCACAAGGCTTCCTCATGAGGTGCGTGCGTGGGCGGACGGGGTGCCGTGATTGGGCGCGGCGCCGATGGCGTGACGGAACGCGTCGACCAGGAACTCGCCCTCGCGCCCGCCGCGACGCCGGAAGTACCACATCGCGAAACCGACGATGGCGGCCATGATGCCGATGCCGGGGAGTACCGCCCAGACATCGTCCAGCGTGGCGCGGCCGGCGGCCATCGCGAGCAACTGGAGCAGGAGCTGGTAACCGCCGCCGAGCACGGTGAGCGCCAGCCAGAACCCGCCGAACAACATGAATTCGAGTCGCGCGCCCACCTGCACGTGGAATCGCGGCGCGCCGGCGTCGCCTTGAAGCCACGCGCGCAGCACGGGCGACGTGCCGCCCAGGATCGGCATGCCGAGGCTCATCGAGAAATAGCGGCCGCGCCGCGAGCCGAACAGCCGGTAGTGGCGCCCGGCATGATCCACGCCATCGTGAAGCAGTGCGTCGAGCCCCTCCAGCACACGCTCGACGGATCGCGGGGAGAGAAGCTCGAGGCGCGAGAGAACGAACGGGTTCAATCCGCGCGGCCCCGACCGAGGATACGTCCGAAGGCCACGAGTACGATCGGCATGACGAGCCCCACGAGGACGCTCCTCGCGTCGCTCGGGAACGGCGGCCGCGACGAGAACTTCACTAGCCCAAAGTCCAAGGTGCCGTTCTTCTCGTTCCAGCTCGCCCACTCCCAGAACGCGCGTCCGAAGAAGAACACGAACAGCACAAGCGCGATGGCGTACGCCGCCAGCCCGATGGTCCTTCGTTGCGTCGCGTCCATGCGCCCTCCCTTCGGCCTCAGTGACGGAACACTCGGCGGTCCGTGAACAGCATGGCGAGCCCCAGCCGGTCCGCCTCGGCGATGACCTCGGCATCCTTCACCGAGCCGCCAGGCTGGACGATCGCGCGCACTCCGGCCTCGGCCGCGTGGGTGACACCGTCCGGGAACGGGAAGAAGCCGTCGCTCGCGAGCACCGAGCCCGCGACGTCGTGCCCGGCGCGCTTCGCCTTCATGAGCGCCACGTCAACCGCGTCCACGCGCGACGTCTGGCCGCTGCCGAGTCCGACGAGCGACTCCCCGCGCGCGAGCGCGATGGCGTTG
>JAHFBW010000133.1 GCA_023249845.1 Candidatus Eiseniibacteriota bacterium | reverse complement strand
CGCGTGGCGGCTTGCGGAGGCCGCGGGCTTGGCGCCCGATTACGTCGCCGGGCACAGCCTCGGCGAGTACTCGGCCTGCGTCGCGGCGGGCGCTCTGTCGTTCGAGGACGCGTTGCTTGTCACGCGCCGGCGCGGTGAGCTCATGTACGAAGCGGGACTCGCGCGTCCCGGCGCCATGGCGGCGGTGCTCGGGCTCTCGCGTGCGGACGCCGAGGCGGCGTGCGCCGAGGCGGCGGGCGCCGGAATCGTGCGCGCCGCGAACCTGAACGCGCCCGGCCAGGTGGTGATCTCCGGCGAGCCGGCCGCCGTGGACGCCGCGTGCGAGCGCGCCAAGGCCCGCGGCGCCAAGCGCACCGTCCGGCTCGAGGTGAGCGGGGCTTTCCACTCGCCGCTCATGGAGCCGGCCGCGGCAGGCCTCCGGGCGGCGCTCGCGCAGGTGACATTCCGCGACGCGCGCTGTCCGGTGATCTCGAACGCGTGGGCACGGCCGGTGAGCGAAGCCGGTGAGATCCGGCGTGCGCTCGAGGAGCAGCTCCTTTCGAGCGTGTACTGGGAGGATTCCATGCGCTGGCTTCGCGGCCAGGGCGTGGACGGGTTCATCGAGCTGGGGACGGGGAAGGTGCTGCGCGGACTCCTGCGCACGATCGACTCCGCGGCGCAGAGCTGGAACGTCGAGGACCCGGACAGCCTCGCCGCGACACGCGCCGCGCTCGCCGGTGCGGGACGGGGCGCGTGAGGGAGGCCGCATGACCGGCACCTCACTGGATCCCGCCGGCGTGGCGGGGCGCGAACTGGAGGGCCAGGTCGCTTATGTGACCGGTGGAGCCACCGGCATCGGGCTCGCGGTGTCGCATGCGCTCGCCGTGCGCGGTGCAGCCGTGGTCATCTTCGCGCGAAACGCCGCGCGCGCCGAGGAGGCCGCGGCGGCTTTGCGCGGCTCGGGCGGCAAGGCGCACGCGTTCGCGGCGGACATCACCCGAAGCGACGACGTGGACGCGGCGTTCGCGAAGGCACTCGAACAGCTCGGCCGCGTCGACATCCTCGTCAACAACGCGGGGCTCACGCGCGACGGCCTGTTCGTGCGCATGACGGACGAGCAGTGGAGCCAGGTGCTCGACACCAATCTCACGGGCGCGTTCCGCTGCTCGCGCGCCGTCGCGCGGACGATGATGAAGGCGCGCTACGGCCGCATCGTGAACGTGTCGTCCGTGGTCGGGCTCGTGGGGAACGCGGGCCAGGCGAACTACAGCGCGAGCAAGGCCGGGCTGCTCGGCCTCACGAAGGCGCTCGCCCGCGAACTGGCGTCGCGCTCGGTCACGGTGAACGCCGTGTGCCCGGGCTACATCGTCACGGACATGACGGCGCAACTCCCTGACGCCGCGCAAGCCGAACTCAAGGCGCGCATACCGCTCGGCCGGCCCGGCACCCCGGAGGATGTCGCCGAGGTCATCGCATTCCTGGCGTCGCCGCGCGCGGGATACATCACCGGGCAGACATGGACGGTGGACGGCGGCATGGTGATGGAGTGAAGGAAGTCGAGGAATCCCCTAGCACAGGAGGTGAATCCAACATGGCAGCGTTCGACGAGAACAAGGTCAAGGAGATCATCGCCAAGGAGCTGGAAGTCGACATGAAGCAGCTCCAGCCCGAGGCCAAGTTCATCGAGGACCTGGGCGCCGATTCGCTCGACATCGTCGAGCTGGTCATGGCGCTGGAAGAAGAGTTCGGGCTCGACATCCCGGACGAGGACGCCGACAAGCTCAAGACCGTCGGTGACGCGATGAACTACCTGCAGCAGCACGCGGGCAAGTAGGTCGCGGTGCATCACCGGAGCGTTGGGGTCCCGCGCCGCCGCCGCGATTCGCGACAGGCCGGCGCGGGGACACGCCCCGAGTTCCGGAACCCCAAGGAGAGCGGGAACGCATGAACGGCAATGGCCCTCGAGTGTTCGTGACCGGCGCGGGAATCATCTCGCCGGTCGGGAATCACGTCGAGGACTGCTGGCGCAACCTGGTCGAAGGAAAGTCCGGCGCAGGACCCATCACGCGCTTCGACGCGTCCCAATTCGAGACGCGATTCGCGTGCGAGGTGAAGGACTTCTCATTCGACGGCATCATCGACCGCAAGGACGCGAAGCGGATGGATCGCTTCGTCCAGTTCGCGGTGGTGGCCTCGCACGAGGCGCTGCGATCGGCCGGGCTCGGGGATTCGATCCCCGATGCCGAGCGGATCGGCGTTATCGTCGGCAGCGGGATCGGTGGCATGGAGACGTTCGAAGAGCAGCACACGAACCTTCTCCAGAAGGGCCACCGTCGCGTCAGTCCGTTCTTCATCCCCATGATGATCTCGGACATGGCGGCGGGGCAGGTGTCGATCACGTTCGGCCTGAAAGGCCCGAACTTCGCCACTGTCTCGGCCTGCGCCTCTGGCGCACACGCCATCGGCGAGGCGCTGCGACTGCTGCGCGCCGGCGACGCCGACGTGATCCTCGCAGGCGGAGCTGAAGCCACCATCACGCCGATGGCGGTGGCCGGCTTCGGCAACATGCGTGCGCTCTCCACTCGAAACGACGACCCCCAGCGCGCGAGCCGCCCGTTCGACGTCGGACGGGACGGCTTCGTGATCGGCGAAGGTGCCGGCATGCTCGTGCTCGAGACGGAGAGCCACGCGAAAGCGCGCGGCGCCCGTCCGATCTGCGAGTTGGCCGGCTACGGAGCCTCGGGCGATGCCTACCACATCACCGCCCCGTGCGTGGATGGCGAGGGCGCTGCGCGCGCCATGCAGCGCGCGCTCGCCGACGCCGCCATGCCGGCGGACGAGGTGGGCTACATCAACGCCCATGGCACGTCGACGCCGGCAGGGGATCCCATCGAGGTGCACGCGGTGAAGGCGGTGTTCGCCGACCACGCCAAGCGCCTGTGGATGGGGTCCACGAAATCCATGACGGGGCACCTGTTGGGCGCCGCCGGCGGCCTCGAGGCCGTGGTGTGCGCACTGGCGCTCCAGCGCGGGGTCGTCCCACCCACCATCAATCTCGAGTCACCGGATCCCCAATGCGATCTCGATCTGGTTCCGAATACGGCCCGGAACGCGAAACTCAAGGCCGTGATGAGCAACTCGTTCGGTTTCGGCGGTCACAACGTCAGTCTGGCGATGAGAGCCGTGTCGTAAAGGCACGCAGCCGGCGCCGCGGTGGACGCGGACGCCGTCGCGTGCGGCCCGCGCCGCCACCGCCCGCCCCGCGGACCTCGTTCTGGGGCTTCCTCCGCTCGCTGTTCGCACGCCCGCGCGAAACCTCGCGCGAGCGCTCGCTCGGCGCGCAGGAATCGCGCGTCCTGTCGGAGTTCTGCCGGCAGTACGGGTTGCCGTTCCGCGATCTGTCGCTCTTGAAGCTTGCGCTCACCCACCGCTCCTACCTGAGCGTCACGGGGCAGGGCCCGCGCGAGTCCAACGAGCGGCTCGAGTTCTTGGGCGATTCCGTGCTGGGACTTGTGACGAGCGAGTACCTCTATCGCCGCCACCCGGACGAGCACGAGGGACAGCTCACCAAGACCAAGTCGCTGCTCGTGTCCAAGGCGATCCTGTCCCGGCGTGCGCTCCGCATCGGGCTCGGGCGCTTCGTGCTCATGAGCCACTCCGAGGTGGAGTCCGGCGGGCGCCAGCGACTCTCGATCCTCGCCGACGCGTTCGAGTCGGTGATCGGCGCCGTCTACCTGGACCAGGGCTTCGAAGCGGCGCGTAAGTTCATCCACCAGCACCTGCTGGCGGAATCCGATGCCATCACGTCGGACAAGCGGCACACGAACTACAAGAGCCACCTCCAGGAGTACGTGCAGAACTCGTTCCGCACGCATCCCGTCTATCGTATTCGCAGCGAGTACGGGCCCGACCATTCCAAGTACTTCATGGTCGAGGTCGTTGTGGGCAAGCGCACGCTGGGCGAGGGCCGCGGCCACAACAAGAAGGAGGCCGAGCAGGCCGCCGCGCGCGACGCCCTGGAGAAGGTGGAGAAAGTGCGCCGCAAGGTGCGCGACGACGACGACCGCGAGGAGGAGGCGATGCGCGAGCGCGGGCCGTCGGAGCGCGGTGGCTCGCGAGGGAGCGCGCTCGAGACGCGGCGCGAACCCGCGCCACGGCGTGAGAGGGCGGCTGAGCGCTCGCGTCGACCGGAGCCGACCCCGCCGCCGGCCCCCGTCGCCGAGGAGGAGGACGACGAGCGCGGTGAGGTCTCACCGCTCCGCCGCCAGCGCGGCCGCCGGGGTGGTCGCAGCCGTCATGCGCGGGGCGAGGATGCGCGCCGCGGAGCCCGCGCGGAGATCGAGCCCGAGCGCTCCGAAGGGGCGCAGACCATGCGCGTCGTGGACGCGTTCGAGCCCGCTTCCTCCGCGGAGACGCCGTCGCTGGCACCCGTGGAGGACGTCGAGGAGCCGCGCGACAGCGCCGTCTCTTCGCGGGACCCCGAGCCACTCATTCGAGCGCTCGAAACGCCGGTCGCGGAACCCGAGCGCGCGATGCCCGCCGCAGCCGCGTCGCCGCCGCGCCCGATGAGCTTCGGCCGCGGACGGCGCCGAGAGCCCGTGCTCGGCGCCGTAGCGCCAGCGGCCCCGGCAGCGGAACCCATGGAGCCCTCGGCCGAGCGTCTCGTGGATCCCTACGAGTCGAGCGATGCACCCGAGGACGGACCGTCGCCGCGTGTCGTGGATGTGGCCGACGAGGCGGGCGCACCGGAGACCGAACGGGAACGGGAAGCGCGCATCGAGGAGATGGAGCGGGCGCTCGAGAACTTCGGACGCAGGAGAAGTCCCGATTACGGTCGCCGCGGTCGTCGTCGGTAGTGAACTCCCTTTCCACGACAGGTACTCGAGCCGAGCTTGAACGCGCGAAGCGCCGCAAGCGAGGCGCGCTTTCGCGGCGCGACGTGCTACGGTCCCTTGGCATGCGGATCCTACTGCTGTCGCTCGCGCTGGCCGGGAGCGCCGTCGCGCAAACGCCGGCGGAGCGTCCCGCGCGTCCTCCCGCCGGGACCCGATCCCGCGCCGTGCCCGCACCCACCGTGACGGCACCGGCATCGGCCGACACGAGCGCCGGTGCCTTCGCCAGCGAAGAGGGCCTGCGCCACTACCTGAACGCGCGCCTGCTCGAACAAGGGGGCAAGCTCGCCGAGGCGCTGGGCGAGTACTACCGCGCGTTGAGCTTGGATCCGGGCTCGGCCGACCTGCTCGTGCGCATCAGCCAGGTGTGCGCGCAACTCGGCGACCACGGGCGCGCGCTCGAGTTCGCCGAGCGCGCACTCGCCCGTGATCCCAACGACTGGCGCGCGCTGTGGCTTCAGGGCGCGTCTCGCTTCAGCACGGGGCACGCGGCCGACGCCCTGGCGCCGCTCGAGCGCGCGTGTGAGCTGGATTCTGCGCAGGCCGAGGTGCTTCGCACCACTGCACGCGTGGCCGAGACACTCGGGCGCGCCGATGTGGCGGAGCGCGCCTGGCGGCGACTCGTGTGGGTGGACGAGGACGACGGCGAGGCGTGGTTCCAGATCGCCGCGGCCGAGGCGAGGAGGGGAGAGTTCGAAGCGGCCCAGGCCTCGCTCAAGCGCGCGAACGATCTGAACCCCGCGCGGCCCGGCCTGTTGTTCCTCGAAGGCTGGGTGAAGGAGCGACTCGGCGACATGAGTGGCGCGATCGAGCTCTACCAGGGACATCTCGAGGTGCACGTGGACGACGTGGGAACGCGGCGGCGCCTCGTGGGTCTGCTCGTGCGCTCCAACCGCGTTGCGGAGGCGTACGCGGAATCCAAGCGCGTGCTTCAGGCGGATCCGCGGGATCCCGAGGCACTTCAGATTCACGCCGACCTCGCGTTCAAGACCAGGCACGCCACCGAGGCCGAACGCCTCGTCACGCAGCTTCGCTCGCGGAGTCCCGAGGACCCCGAGAACGTGGCGCGCGCGGTCGTGGTGCTGGCCCGGAACGGGCGCGGTCGCGAGGCCGCGCGCATCGCCGACCAGTGGGTCCTGGAGCACCCGGGGCACGTCGCGGGACCGCTCCTCGCCGTGCGGGCGTGGTCAGCCGCGGGCGTGCCCGATTCTGCCATCGCGCGCGCGCGCGCCGCCGTGGCGCTGGCGCCGGACTCCACCGAACCTCACCGATTGCTCGCACGCACGCTCCAGGACGCCGGGCGCTTCGACCAGGCGGAGCGCGAATGGATGTCGCTTCGCGATCGCTTTCCTCAAGAGCCTGGCTTCGCGCTCGACCTGGGCGGCTGCCGGGAGCGTGGCGGCAACGTGGATGGCGCCGTCTCCGCCGGCCGCGAGGCGCTGCGGCTGGCGCCGGGCTGGGCTCCGGCACAGAACTTCCTCGGCTACATCCTCGCCGACCACGGCCGCGAGCTGTCCGAAGCGCGCGGGCTCATCGAGCGTGCACTCGAGCAGGATCCGCTGAACGGAGCCTACGTGGACTCGTTCGGCTGGGTGCTCTACCGGCTGGGCCGGCTTTCCGAAGCGCGCACGCAGCTCGAGCGCGCCGTCCGCCTCACCGACGGCGATCCCGTCGTCCGCGAACACCTGGGGGACGTCTACTTAGACCTCCGCATGACCGCCCAGGCCCGCGAGCAGTACCAGCTCGGCGAGGCCGCCAAGGGCGAGAACCAGAAGCGGGTGGCGGGGAAGCTCAAGGCGCTGCCCGACGTGAAGTGACCTCACAACACTTTGTCTTGTGAGTACTTAGCCTCTGCTGCGACAATTGGCGCCGCAGCGCAGGCAGCCCCTATCGAGTTGCCGGAACGAGCGTGTTCGAGGCTTCCGAGCCTCCCCGGGCCCCCGGCCGTGAAGCTGTCCGCAACACCTTTCGTTTGCATCTCTGGAACCTTCCGCCCGTGCCGGGGTATGCCCCGGTAAGTGAGGTCCCGCTTGGCCCCAGATCGAGATCCTCTCCCACCGCAGGTCGTGAGCCTCTCCGACGAGGACCTCATGGGCCGGGTGGCCGAGGATGACGAACGAGCGTTCACCGAGATCGTGCGTCGGTTCCAG
Organism: Candidatus Eiseniibacteriota bacterium; assembly: GCA_023249845.1. Taxonomy (GTDB): domain Bacteria; phylum Eisenbacteria; class RBG-16-71-46; order RBG-16-71-46; family RBG-16-71-46; genus JAIOPA01. Next base: position 1,451 of record JAHFBW010000133.1, on the reverse strand, counting down.
GGCCGGGTGGGCAACCTCATCAGTCGCGTGTTGAACGATCGGGAGAGCGTGGACGACCTCACGCAGGAGGTGTTCGTCCGCGTCTTCGTGCACCGGCGGAACTATCGCCGCGGCTCGAAGCTCTCGACCTGGGTGTTCACCATCGCCGCGAACCTTGCGAAGAACGAGATCCGGCGGCGGGTGAGGCGCAGGAACTGGTTCTCGCTCGACGCGCTCACTGAGGTCTTGTCGGACAGCCTGCCGCAGCTCGCGGATCCCACCGAGGGTCGCGAGGCGGGGCTGGAACGGGAACAGCTGCAGGGGGCCGTCGGGCGCGCCATCGCGACGGTGCCCGAGAAGTACCGACTGGCGCTGGTGCTGCGAGACATCGAAGGACTGGCCTACGAGGAGATCGCCGAAGTGCTGGGCCTCCCGGGCGGAACGGTGCGGTCACGCATCAATCGCGCTCGCGGGATGCTCCAGCGCAAGCTCCAACCGCTACTCCGAAAGCAGGATGCTCCATGAATCGATGTGACCAGGCGCGGCGCCTCTACGGCGCCTACTGGGATGACGAGGTGACGCAGGCCGAGCGCGAGTGGCTCGAGGCCCACTTCACCGCCTGCCCTGGCTGCCGCGTACAGTACGAACAGCTCGCGCGCACGCTCGAAACCGTCGGTTCGCTGCCGCGCACCGAGGTCGCGCAGGACCTGCCGGAACGTGCGCTCGCGGCCGCGCGCCGCGCCGGCCCCGTGCCGGACCGCCTCGCGGTCGCCCCGCCCACGCCCGTGTGGGTTCCTGTCACCGCCGCCGCCGCGCTTCTGCTGGTGGTGTTCGCGTTGCTCCTGCCGACGCTCGCGCCGACGTTCGGGCCGAGCGGCTCCGCTCTGCGCGCCGGGCTCGCCACGGACGAGGTCCGCGAGCCGCGACTCGTGGCCTCGGCGGAGAACCCGACCCCGGCCCGGCCCGGCGTGACGCTCACGGACTCGCTCTTCGACCACTCCGAGGACGTGGAGTTCATCCTCGATCCCGTCGTCCTTCACCGCGGCCGCGCGCAGTCGGCCTCTCGCCTGCCCGAAGGTGTGCAGGGCGAGCAGACGGTGATCTCCTTCTGAGGCGGATCGTGTCCTCCATTCCATCGCGCCCTGATCCCGCTCGCGAGCGGAGGATCGGCCGCGTGGGCGGTGGTCTCGCGGCAGTACTCGGCGCGCTCGCCCTGTGCACCACGCCGGCGCTGTTCGCCGCGCGAGCGAACGCCCAGTCCACGCTCTCGGCGATCGAAGCGGACGTGGACCGCATCGCGCGTCGCGCCCGCCCATGCGTGGTCACGGTGGTGGCGCAGCGCACGATCTCGCGCGAGGGGCAGCCTCGCCGTACACACAATCGCGTAGGCTCCGGTGTCGCGGTGTCGGCGAACGGCGTGCTCACCACCGCCAGCGTCGTGATCGGCGCTGAGCGGGTGTTCGTCGTGACCG
>JAHFBW010000413.1 GCA_023249845.1 Candidatus Eiseniibacteriota bacterium | reverse complement strand
GCCTCCCGTTCGGGCGACCCGTCCTCATAGTGTCCCGTCCCAGAAGTCGTGTACATGCCTCGACGGCCCTCGTGGCCGCTGGCTGCGTTGCTCCTCCTCGACGTATCTTCTTGATACGACTTCGTCGTCGCGCCTTGCCAGCGGCCACGATTGCTCGCCGATTCATGCACACGACTTCTGGGGCGGAACACCAGCGGTCGGGCTCGGGCGAAGCGCGCTCAGCCCACGCGCGCGGCGAGCGAAGCCCCGAGCACCGCCGCGGCGAGCCCGCCCAGCACCGAGCCGGCGACGTAGCCCAGCGCGGCCGGCACGTGGCCATCGCGCACCAGCACCAGTGCTTCCCACGAGAACGCGGAGAACGTGGTGAATCCGCCGAGCACACCGGTGACCAGGAACAGCCGCAGCCCGGGCGCGACCAGGCCGCGTTCGAACGCGAGCGTGAGCACGAAGCCAATGGCGCACGAGCCCACCAGGTTCACGCCCAGCGTGCCCCACGGGAACGTGGCGGCGCGCGGCAGACGCGCCACGCCCATGACGACCGCCCAGCGGAGCACGCTGCCGAACGCGCCCCCGAGCGCCACCAGCAGCGCCTCCCTCACAGCGGGAAGGCACCGTCGAATCGCGTGCCGAGCCCGAGCGCCTGCGCGTACTTCATCTGCTCGACCAGGTGCGGCGGCATCTCGGCATAGACGTCGGAGAACAGCGTTTCGATGCCGGGCGGCGGCAGCGCCTCGGCCGCCGTGACGGCGGCGGAGATCTCGTCGTTGATCTCGGTGGTCCACTGCTCGATGAGCGCGTCGGTGAGCAGAGCCCGGTGGCGCAGCCACGCGCCGAAGCGCCGCACCGGGTCGCGCTTCTCCCACGTCTCGACCAGCGCCGCGTCGCGATACCGCGTGGGGTCGTCGCTCGAGGAGTGACCGCCCATCCGGAACGTGACCGACTCGATCAACGTCGGGCCGTCGCCGGCGCGTGCGCGATCGACCGCTTCGCGCTGGGCGGCGATCACCGCGAGCAGGTCGTTGCCGTCCACGCGCACTCCCGGCATGCCGTACGCCACCGCCTTCACGGCGATGCTGCTCGACACCGTCTGCGCCGCCAGCGGCACCGAGATGGCCCACTGGTTGTTCTGGCAGAAGAACACCGCCGGCACCTTCCACACGGCGGCGAAGTTGAGCGCGGCGTGGAAATCACCGATGGACGTGCCGCCGTCCCCGATGTAGCCCACGCACACCGTGTCGTGCTTCAGGAGCTTGGCGGCGTAGGCGGCCCCCATGGCATGCGGCAGCTGCGTGCCGATGACGCTCGACCACGCCACCGAATTCACCTTGCGATCGCTGAAGTGCATGGGCATCTGCCGGCCCTGCAGCACGTCTCCCGCGTTGCCGATGAGCTGGCACACCAGCTCCTGGATGCTCGTGCCGCGCCACAGGCACACGCCGGTCTCGCGCAGCGCGTGGAACACCCAGTCACCCTTGCGGAGCGGGTACGCCGAGCCGGTGACCGAGGCCTCCTGCCCCGTCGCCATGCCGTAGAAACCGATGCGGCCCTGGCGCTGGAGCGACAACATGCGCTGGTCGAGCAATCGCATCCTGAGCATGTGGCGATGCAGCGCGAGCAGGTCGTCGTCGGGCACCGAGGGCGGCGGAGCGACCTCGCGGCCCTCCTCGTCGAGCACGCGCCGCATCGTCTCGTCCACGGCCACGCCGGTCACGCTCGTCACGCCGGTCATGCCAGGTCCCCTTCGCCGAGCCATGCGCCCGGGGACTGCAACCGCTCGATGAGCGCGTACAGGAAGTCCGCGCCCACGGCACCGTCCACCACGCGATGATCGAGCGAGAGCGACAGATTGCCGAGGTCGCGCACGACGATCTGGCCCCGCACCACCGCGGGTTTCTGCGTGACGGCGTGCAGCCCGAGGATGGCCACTTGCGGATGGTGCAGGATCGGCGTGGCGAGCACGCCGCCCTTGGCGCCGGTGCTGGTCACCGTGAACGTGCCGCCCAGAAGCTCCTCGAGCCTGAGCTTGTGTGCGCGCGCAGCGCTGGCGAGCCGGTCGATCTCGCGTGCCAGTGCGAACAGCCCCAGCCGGTCCGCATCGTGGACGATGGGTACGGTGAGCCCCTCGTCCGTGTTCGTGGCGAGGCCCAGGTGGAAGCGGGCCTTGAGCACGATCTCGTGCGCCTCGTCGTCGAGCGAGCTGTTCAGGAGCGGGAACTCGCGCAACACGAGCGGCAACGCGCGGAACAGGTAGGCAAGGTAGGTGAGCTTGACGCCCGCCGCCTGCGCCCGCGCCGCCGCCTGC
>JAHFBW010000412.1 GCA_023249845.1 Candidatus Eiseniibacteriota bacterium | reverse complement strand
GGACGGCAACCCGTGGCGAGCAGCAGCTCGTCGAATTGGATGTCATCCCCGCGCTCGTCCCACAGGTGGCGACCCTCGGCATCCAGCTCGATCACCTCATGGCGCAGTCGCACGTCCACATGCTGTTCGCCGTACCACTCGTCCGTGTGCAGCGGCAGGCGTTCGATCGAGGCCGTGCCGTACCAGAGATCCTTGGTGAGCAGCGGGCGCGAGTAGGGACGGTGGTTCTCGCGCGTGAGCAGCAGGATACCGCCGTCGCGGTCATGCGCCCGAATGCCCTGGATGGCCGCGGCGGCCGCCTGGCCCCCGCCGACGATGCAATACTTGCTGTGCATGGCGTACCCCGTGAGGTTGGTGGCGCTCGCTCGATTGTAATGGCTCCGGGCGCGTGCCGCATGTCCAACCCAGGACGACTAGTCCGTCCCAGAAGTCGCGTACATGCATCGGCGAGCCATCGTGGCCGCTGGCAAGGCGCCACGACGAAGTCGTATCCAGGAGCTACGTCGAGGAGGAGCAACGCAGCCAGCGGCCACGAGGGCCGTCGGGGCATGTACACAACTTCTGGGACGGGACACTAGCCCGTGGCCCCCGCTTCGGGCGCAGCGGTGCCGCGGCGCAGCTCGTGCGACAGTCCGCGCTGCCATGTTCCGCGTGCGGCCCAGCCGACGATACATGCGGCGCGCAGGATGCACGTGGTGGTGATGAGCCAGGCGATGCCCATGACGCCCGCCCCGCCCCAGCGCGGCACCATGAACGCCAGTGGGATGCGGGCGATCGAGAACACCGTGTAGATGACGGAGATCTCGCGCGTGTGTCCCGAGCCGATGACGCTTTCGGCGGTGGCGATCTCGATGCCGGTGGCGACCACGGTGAGCGCCAGCACGCGCAGATAGGGCACGCCAACCGCGAGCAGCGCGGGGTCACTCGTGAACATGGCCAGCAACAGGCCGGCCGCCAGCAGCAGCACCAGCGTCATGACCGACGAGATCGCCACCGCCCAGCGCTGCGCCGTGCGCAGGACGTCGAGCGCGCGCTCGGGCTTGCCCGCTCCCAACGCTTGCCCCAGCAACGTTGCCCCCGCGAAGCCGATGCTCACGGAAAGAATGAACTGGATGGCTTCGATGCGGTTGGCCACGCCGATGATCGCGACCGCCGCCTGGCCGAGCGGCGAGGCGGCGCGCACAAACGACATGTACACGGCCGAGAACAGCGCGCCGATGAGCGCCGCGGGCACGCCGACACGTGCCAGCCCCATGATGCCGACCGGTGCGCCGGGTGCGCGGCGCGCAAGGGGGAACGAAGCGTGCCGGCGCCACGCCAGCAGTGCGTAGCACAGCAGCATCGCCCCCTGCGAGATGACCGTTGCGAGCGCGGCGCCGGCCACGCCGAGCCTGGGAGCCGGCCCCCAGCCATAGATGAGAAAGGGTGCCAGCACCACGTTGAGCGCGATGGACAGGAGGTCGACGAGGAACGGCGTGCGTGTGTCGCCGGCGGCTCGCATGGCGATCTCGCAGGTCATGGCGGCGAGCACCAGCGGCGCGCCGAGCAGCACGATGCGCAGGTACGCCGTGCCGGATTCGACCACCGTTCCCGCCGGGTCCATGAGCAGGAAGATCGGGCGCGCCGCGACGAGCCCGAGCAGCGCGCAGGCGCATCCCATCAGGAAAGACGCGATGAGCGCTTTCCGCACCGCCACGCCGGCGCGTGCCCGCTCGCCGGCGCCGATCAACTGGCTCACATACGCCGACAGCCCCGCACCGAACACGTCGTTGAGCGAGTAGACGGTCCACAGCACGAACACGGACGTGGTCACCGCGGCGGTTGCCTGTACGCCGAGGCCCTTCACCCACATGGCGTCGACCCACTGGTAGGCGAGCCGCAGCGCCTGCGAGGCGAGCACGGGCAGTGCCAGCCGCAGCAACGTGCGCGGCACCGGCGCTTCGAGCAGCCGCTGGTCGAGTGGCACGACGGCCATCAGGCGGCTCCGCCCGCGACAGGCTCCGGTTCCGACCCGGGTTCGGGGTCGGGCGGGAACACGCGGCGCGCGAGGTCGCCGGCGTGCAGGTCCATGAGCGCATGGATCAGCATGGCGGGCCAGATCGAGCCCGCGACCAGCAGGACGCCCGTGAAGAACGCGCCCGCGAGCGCGGTGAGCAGCATGCCGCGCCGGCCCTGGTAGGCGTGGCACATGCCGAATACCACCGCCTGCACGACGCACGCCAGCCCGAACGGCATCAGGTGGGCGGCATACCACAGCAGGAAGCCGCGAAACAGGAACTCCTCGCACAGGCCCGCCGTGCATGCG
>JAHFBW010000411.1 GCA_023249845.1 Candidatus Eiseniibacteriota bacterium | reverse complement strand
CCCCGCAGCCCGCCTGGCTGGCCCGCTCCTGGCCGACGCCGGCTTGCGCGCGGCCGGCTTGGCAGGCGCGGGCTTGGTCGGCCGGGCGGCCGGAGCCTCGGCCTTGCCGGCAGCCGCTGGTTTCGAGCCGGCGCGCGCGCGCGGCCGCGCGAGCCCGGAGCGGAACTTCTCCCACGGCTGTGCGTTCAGCACGTCGCCCTTCGTGAGCCCGGCCCTGCGGGCCTGGAACACGCCGTAGCGAAGCTGATCGAGCTGGCCCACCGCATGCGCATCGGTGTCGATCACGAACCGGCAGCCCTTCTCGAGCGCCAGCCGGGCGTGCACATCCGAGAGATCGAGCCGGTCGGGCGAGGCGTTGATCTCCATGGCCACACCGCGCGCGGCGGCGGCCTCCGCCACGCGCGCGACATCGAACGGCACCGGTTCACGCGAGCCGATCAGCCGTCCGGTCGGGTGCCCGAACGCATGCACCATGGGATTCGAAACGGCGCGCAGCGCGCGCGCGGTGGCCGCGTCGGGCGTCATCTCGAAGCGCGAGTGGATGGAGATGATGACCCAGTCGAGCAGCGCCAGCGTGTCGTCGTCGAGGTCCAACTCGCCGTCGCCGAGGATGTCGACCTCGAGCCCGTGCAAGATCTGGATGCGCGGGTGGCGCTTGCGCGCAGCCTCGAGCTCGCCCACCGACTTCCGCACGCGCGCGGCATCGAAACCGTTGGCCATCGCCAGCGCCTTGCTGTGCTCGGTGAGGGCCATATACTCGTAGCCGCGCGCGAGTGCCGCCTCGACCATGGCATCGATCGAATCACGGCCGTCGCTGCGCGTGGTGTGCATGTGCAGGTCGGCGCGCAGGTCCTCGAGTTCGAGTAGCTTCGGCAGCCGCCCTTCGCGCGACTGCTCGATCTCGCCGCGCATCTCGCGCAGCTCGGGCGGGATCCACGCCAGCCCGAGTGCCCTGTACACGTCCTCCTCTGTGCGCGCGGCGACCACCCGCTCGCCATGCGTGAGCCCGTACTCATTCAGGCTCCAGCCGCGCTCGATGGCCAGCTTTCGCAACTCGATGTTGTGCTCCTTGGAACCCGTGAAGTAGAGCAGCGCCGCCCCGAAGCTCGCCTCGGGCACCACGCGCAGGTCCACCTGGAGCCCCGACGTGAGCCGCACGCTCGACTTGGTGTCGCCGTGGCCGAGCACGTCCGCCACCGACTCGTGCGTCGTGAACGCGCGCATGACTTCTCTCGCGTCGCCGCCGCACACCAGCAGGTCGAGATCGCCCACGCTCTCGCGGCGGCGGCGGAACGAGCCTGCCAGTTCCACCTGGGTCACGCCTTTCAACGCGCGCACGCGATCGGCCAGCGCATGCGCCAGCGGCCAGGCGGACGCGAGCAGCACACGCCCCGACCACTGCGACGCCGTCGCCAGGGATTTGAGCACGTTCTGCTCGACCTTCTCGCCGAAGCCGGGCAGGTCCCGCAGCTCGCCGGCCTTCGCGGCCTGCTCGAGCGCGGCCCGCGTGCGAATGCCGAGCGTATCGAACAGCGTCTTCACGCGCTTGGGGCCCAGGCCCTGCAGCTCGGTGAACCCGACGACATCCTCCGGGTACTTCTTGCTCAGCTCCACGAGCGGCTCCGTGTGGCCGGAAGCCACCAGCTCGCGAATATTCTGCGCGATGCCCTTGCCGATGCCGGGCAGTGCCTCGAGCGCGCCGGGCTCGGCTGCGATGCCCGCCAACGCTTCGCCGTGGTTCTCGACCACCCGCGCACCTTCTTTGTAGGCGCGGACCCGAAACGGGTTCGCGCCGTCGATCTCGAGCAGCGTAGCAATGCGAGCGAGTGCGCGCGCGAGTTCGGCGTTGGTCACGTTGCGACTCAGCCCTTCTCGCCGATGCGCTGCAGGAACGTGCGCTCGTCGATGACCTTGATGCCCAGCCGGCGCGCGTCCTCGAGCTTCAAGCCCGCGCCGGGGCCGGCCACCACCAGCGTGACCTTCTTGGAAAGCGTGCCCGACACGCGCGCGCCGTGGCGCTCGGCCAGGCGCTGCGCGTCGGGGCGCGGCATGGTCTCGAGCCCGCCGGTGAACACGACGATCTCGCCGTCGAGCGGCCGCGGGCCATCGGGGCGCTTCTCCGTCACCGGCTTCACGCCGGCCTTGAGCAGGCGGTCGAGCACCTTGCGATTGCGTGGATTGACGAAGAAGTGGTGCACGCTCTCCGCGACCTCGGGGCCGATGCCGCGGATGGCTTCCAGCCTTGCTTCATCGGCCTCGCGCAGCTCGTCCAGCGAACCGAAGTGATCGGAGAGCAGGCCTGCCA
>JAHFBW010000132.1 GCA_023249845.1 Candidatus Eiseniibacteriota bacterium | reverse complement strand
CGGGTTACTTCCTCAAGTACGCAAACCACGCGATGTTCGATGTATTCCTGACGGCGCTGTTTCTGTGCGCGCTGCTCGCCTACCGGCGCGCGTGGGAGGGGAGTGCGGCGGCCTGGGCCGCGCTCGGCGTGTTCACCGGCCTCGGCGTGCTGACGAAGAGCGTGCTCGGAGGGTTCCCACTGGTCGTGGTCATGGTGCACCTGCTCTGGAGCCGCCGCGCATGGCGCTCGCTCCGGGAGGGCGCCTGGCTGGCGCCGTTGCTGACGCTCGCGGTGATCGCGCCATGGTATGGGTACCAGCTCGTCCGCCATCGCGCGCTGTTCGTGGAGGAGCACATCGCCTGGCTGCTCGTGCAGCGCGGAACGGGCAGCGGGGCCGAGGCGCCACCGCTTCGCCCGATCGGCTACTTCCGCGAGCTGGCGATGACCTACTGGCCGTGGTTGCCGCTTGCCGCGGTGGGCCTGTGGATGAGCGTGCGCGAAGCGTTCACGCGACGTGATGCGGCATCCGGCGCGTGGGATGACCGCGCGAGCGCCCGACTGCTCGTGACGTGGCCGCTCGTCGTGATCGGCGTGCTGTCCTTGGCTCGCGAGAAGAAGCTCTGGTACGTGATGAGTGTGTTCCCGGCGCTGGCGATGCTCTCTGCGCGCGCGCTGGCGGCGTGGTGGGGTAGAGACCGCGTGCGCGCGCGCGTCACGCTCGGGGGGTTCGCGATCGCGGCGCTGGCCGGTCTCGTGCTCGCGCTCACGCCATGGGGAAGCGCGCCCGTGCGACGACCCGACCTCCAGCGCGTGGCGATCGCGGCGCGCTCGCTGGTGCCGCCCGGCGAACGCATCGCGTTCCTCGGGGGCAACTACTGGTCGGTGGCGCACCAGTTCGTGTTCTACAGCGATCGCACGCTGGTGCGGGGGGCGGACGACCCGGTGGCCGTCCGGGCCGCGCTCGATCGCGGCGGCTGGGCGCTGCTCTCGACCGAGGCCTACGCGCTCGTCGCCGCGGCAGACTCCACGCGCTACCCGCGGGTGGACGCCGCGGGGCAGTGGGTGCTGGTGCGGCTGCGAGCTCCGTCCGCGAGCCGAAATTAGCCGCGCCGGCTGGCAGCCCTCGGCTTCTCAGTGCGCTGGCGCGCGGCCATGCGCGGGCCGTTGGGTGCCTGCCACGAGAGCACGTCGATCCGCACGCGGGCCACGCCCTTGCCCGAGAAGCCGAGCTTGCGCGCCGCGGCGTGCGACACGTCGAGGATGCGCCCCTTGCGATAGGGTCCGCGATCGTTCACGCGCAGCACGACGCGACGGCCATTCGCCAGATTGGTAACGCGGATGCGCGTGCCGAACGGCAGCGTTCGATGCGCCGCCGTCATGTCCCGCGGGTCGAACATCTCACCGCTCGCGGTGCGCCGGAACGCGAACTCCGGGCCATAGTAGGAGGCGACGCCGCTCTCGCGCCGGGCCTTCTTGACGCGCGCCCTCACCGACCGCGCCACGGCGTCGCCGGGCAGCAGCGAACCCAGCACGAACAACGCCAGCGCGAAGAACGTCGCCAGCCGCTGAGCGCGGGCGAGGTCCACGCCGAGCCGGCGCCCGTGGAGCGCGCCGAACGGACCGAGGTAGCGGGCAGGCATCATGTGCAGAGTCATCGGCGCGCTCCCGGCTCGGCGCGAGCCCTGCCGCGCGTCCGGAGCCGCCCATGGCGACGGCAAGTGCGGAATGCCCAACTCCAGCGCGGTTAGGGTCGGTGAGACCACGCAAACACTGGGTGGGATCCCGCACGCGCCGCAGCACGCAATGGTCGGCCCCCTCGAGTCCCGGCCCTCGTGGTCTCCGGCGCCGGTCGCGTGGGAACACCGGTTCGTCCCAGCTTGGCAACGCCCGAACGCGTGCATCGGTACAAAGGACTGCTATCGTCGTCGGCATGATCGCCCGACTTCGCGCCACCCACGCGTGGCTGCTCGCCGTGCTCGTCCTCGCGGGACTCCACCCACCGCGCGTCGCGATGGCCGCGGGGTCGCCTCCGGCGGACAGTATCCGCATCGAGTCAGCGCCCGCGCCACTCATCAAGACGCCGCCACGGACGACTACCCGGGAGCCGGCCCCATCGGACACGGCGGTGGCCAACGTTCGGGCACGCGCTCGCGAGTCGTTCGGCCGCGGGCTCATGCTCGAGGAACAGCAGGCGTTCGCCGCCGCGATCGTGGCCTACACCAACGCCGCGCGCGCGGATCCCACGCTGCATGGGCCCAGCTTCCGCATCGGACGCCTCTACGCGTCGCGCCGCCAGTGGGACCCGGCCGCGCGCGCGTTCCGCGAGGAGATGCGACGCGCTCCCGACGATCGCGCCGCCGCGCGAGAATATTCGCTCATGCTGTTCGAGCTGGGCGACACCACGCGCGCCGTGCGCATGCTGCAGGATCTCACCCGGCGTTCACCGAGCGATCCCACGCTGTGGCGTGCGCTGGGATTCGTGCACGGTCGGCTCGAGTATCTCGCAGAGGCCGAGAAGGAACTGCGCGGAGCGGTGGCGTTGAACGCCCGCTACGCGCTCGCGTGGCGCGACCTCGGCGTGGTGCTGGCGGCGCGAGGCAAGCCGCGCGAGGCACGCGAGGCCTACCGCCGCTCCATCGCGGCCGACCCCGCCGACGAGGGCGCTGTCGTGAACCTCGCGAACCTCGAATCCGAGCAGGGTGACCACACTCGCGCGCTGGCGCTCTACCGCGATGCCGAACGGATCGACACCACGCAGGCGCTGGCCTATCGCGGCCAGATTCGTGAGCTCGTGTCCCTGGGCCACGAGGGCGACGCCGGCGCCGTGTGGCGACGGTGGCTATCGCGCACGCCCTACGACCTGGTCGTGCGCGAGGGCACGGCGCGTCACTTCGTACGGCAGCGCCGCTCGGACGTCTCCCTGGCCGTGGCGCGGGAAGGCGTGCGCCTCGATCCCAAGCAGGGCGGAGCGTGGGAACTCCTGGGCGAGATGCACGCGGTGGCTGGCGACACGCTCGCCGCGCTCGGGGCGTATCGAGACGCCAGACGACGGTTCAAGGACCCCGTGGACCTCGCGCGCGCCGATGCGAGCATCGCCGCGTTGCGAGCGGTGGCTTCCGACTCGCTGCGCGGTCACTTCGCCGCCGACAGCGTCGATCACGCCATGTCAGACACTACTCGTGCCCCGGGGAACTGAGCGCGAGCGCTGCGTTGGCCGGCGCGCGGAGCATGCGCTAGCGTAGGGGTTCGCATGACCGACGACACCCGCACCCTGTGGTTTGCCGCCCCGCGAGGATTCTGCGCCGGGGTGGATCGCGCCATCGACATCGTGGACATGGCGCTCCAGGTTTATGGCGCGCCCATCTACGTGCGTCACGAGATCGTGCACAACCGGCACGTCGTCGAGGAACTACGCGCCAAGGGCGCGGTGTTTACCGATGACCTGACCGACGTCCCGTCCGGCGCGGTCGTGATCTTCTCTGCGCACGGCGTGTCGCCTGCCGTGCGCGCCGAGGCCAAGGCGCGCGGTCTCAAAGCGCTCGACGCAACCTGTCCGCTCGTCACCAAGGTGCATCTCGAGGCGCTGCGTTACGCGAAGGAAGGCTATTCGATCGTCTTGGTGGGCCATCGCCAGCACGTCGAAGTCATCGGGACGCTCGGCGAGGCCCCGGACGCCATCGTGGTGTGCGAATCGGTCGCAGAGGTGGAGCGGCTCGAGTTGCCCGATCCCGACAAGGTGGCGTACATCACGCAGACCACGCTGTCGCTCGACGACTGCGCCGCCATCGTGGCGGCGCTCAAGCGCCGCTACCCCAGGGTGAAGGAGCCGGCAAAGGACGACGTCTGCTACGCCACCCAAAACCGGCAGAACGCGGTGAAGGTGATGGCGCCCAAGTGCTCCACCGTGCTCGTGGTCGGGGCACCCGCGAGCAGCAACGCGAACCGCCTGGTCGAGGTGGCGGCCGCACTCGGGGCGAACGCCTACTTGATCGAGAGCGCCGGCGACATCCGCCCGGAATGGCTCAAGGGCGACGTCGGACTCACAGCCGGGGCCTCGACGCCCGAGGCCGTGGTGCAGTCTTGCGTGCAGCGCGTGTGCGAGCTGGGGCGGTTCCGTGTTGAACCGTTCCAGCTCGTGGAGGAGCGCATCGTGTTCCCGCTGCCTGGCGAGCTGCTGGCCGCCGCACAGCAGCAGGGGGTCGCGGTGGGTGCCGGGAACGAGCGTGCCGCCGAGCGCGCCGCGGTGGAGTTCCGCATTCGCCACCACTAAATGACTTTCAGTGATTCTGAATTGAAAACGTGAGACCTCGCCTGCGACTCTGGGGTTGGCGGTAGTGAACCCAGAGACAAGGAGGTCTCACGATGAACGCGAGGTTGTCGTTGGCGCGCCCTGCCCGTCGGCGGATCCAGAAGCTCGATCGTCGTAGTGACTGCCCCGACCAGCGCATCCGCTGTCGGGCGGTGCTGAAGGTGGCCGCGGGGCTGAGTTGCAACGCGGCAGCGCGTGAACTGGGCTGCGCGCCCTCGACCGCGGTGCGCATCGTAGCGCGGTTCGGGCGGGAAGGAGAAGCGGCGTTGTTGGACGCTCGCGTCGAGAACGGCTCGCGGAAGATCGACCCGGATGTTCACGTCGGCGTGTGCGAGATCCTCAGCGGCACGCCGGAGGATCACGGCTACACGCGCCCGACCTGGACGCTCGAGATCCTGCGCGTGGTCGTCGAGGCGGTCCTTGGCGTGGTGCGGAACCTGTCAACGAGTTTGAGACACCGGCTTCGTGAGTTTACTGAACCTCGGCCATGCACCGGTCCTCAGTTCCTGTTGCGCCGCATGTTCCCGCTCACTGCCGCGACCATCAGGGCTGGCTCTATCGCCGCTGTCAGCAAGAAGTGGGACACGATACAGGGTGCCAAGCTACGGCCCCCCACAAGATAGACGACTGCCAGCCCACCTCCGAGTGCTGCCGTGGAAGTCGCCGCGCCAAGTGCCACATGAAGATTTCTTCCAATCAGGCCCCAGACGGCGTGCGCGATCCCAAAGCCAAGAGCCGAGGCGATGACTTGAAGTATTGCGTTGCCCCCGGCGCCCGCTACCGCATCCATGATCAACCGGCGGAAGAACGCCTCTTCCACCGTGGCCGCGGCAACGGCCAACAAGAGGGAGAGAGCTTTCAATGGGGAGATCTCCCGCCAGCGCAGGGCAACGGCTGGGACACGCTTCATCGTGTAGGCGACGTAAGCGATGGCGACCACTACTCCCAGGAACCACGCGATCGTCGTACCTCGAGGCCCCGAGAGGAATCCGAGACCTCGCAGGAAGCTCACCGGCTGGCCGAGCAGATATGCGGCGACCGGGAAACCCATGATGAGTAGGAAGGTGCCCATGATGGCCGCGGTGATACCTTCTGGCGTTCGTATCGATTTCGCTCGCGTGTTCATCCTGCTGCCCCTTCCTTGTCCGTGCCGCCCGCTCGTGCAGGCGCTCTAGTCGGTGTCGCGAAAACGCCAGCGCTTGAAGGGCCATTGGCCGACGCTGTGCACGCTCAGGATCGACGATCGCAATCGTCCTCGACTCCTGGAGTCAGGGTGATTTCGGCCTGCGCGGGATCCGTGCGCTGAGCCGGCGGATTGATCCATGCCGCCGTCGGCAGTGCCTGCGGCTGCGGCCGGCCATGAGGGAAGCGCTCCGGATGACGTCTCCATGGCCACGGACATCCTCGAATCCTGTCTCGCCGCCGGCGGCCTATCCAGTGGATCCTTCGCCAGCAAAAGCAGAGTGAAGCGGCGGCAAGCCAGCGCTGCCATCCGCACGCCCACCGCAACGCACGAGCAACAGCGTCTGGTCGTCGACCTGCGGCCCATGCGCCCTCACCCGGCTCATGAGAGCATTGTAGAGGTCGTCGAGCGGGCTGCCTGAATGCTCGATCACCACCTGCTTTAGGCGCTCCAAGCCGAACTCCTCGCCGTCCGCGCTGAAGACTTCCGTGAGGCCGTCGGTCAGAATGACCAGCACGTCGCCCGACTCGACGCGGGCTTCGCCGCACGGAAACGCGATATCCTCGAAGATCCCCAGCGGGACGTGGCCGACCGATAGTTCGTCAACTGTCCTCGTGCTGAACTTGAAGTGCAGGATTGGCAGATGGCCCGCCAGCCCGAATTCGATGTGGCCGGAGTCGCTGTGGCGCACACATGCGCAGGTAATGAACATGTTCGGAGAGTTCAGTTCGAACATGACCCGGTTCAAATCGGTGAGTAGCGCATCTACTCCAGCAGGGGACCTCAACCTCATCCTAGCGGCGCTCTTGAACATCCCCATCACCACCCCGGCCGGCACGCCGTGGCCGGAGACGTCGGCAACGTAGGCCATCCAATCCCGGCCGTCGTGAACCAAGTCGAGCAAATCTCCACCGACCTCGCCGCTGGGCACAGACGCGCCATAGAATTCGAACACCGCGGTCCGACTCCTGATTGGCGGGACCAGGCTCCGATGGAGGGTCTTCGCGAGCGAGATCTCAGTGTGATCGCGAAGGTACCGCGATCCCTCTCTCCGAACGAACACCATGAAACAGACATAACCGAGCGCGAGCGCTGCCCCGGACCCGGCCGCATCTATCTTCAACCGAACCTTGAGCTCCCTCCGAGTGTCGACCAGCGACGAAGACGCAACGTCGCGCCCGGCGAAACGCTCCGGCACCCACGTAAGCAGGACGTGCGCCACGACGACCAATGGGAGGATCTTGCGAGACCAAATAGCGGTAAACGCATAGCCGGCCCCGACGATCCCCCAACCAAGCACCTCCACCATCAACCCCGCCGCCGGATGCGCCCCGAGATCCTTGATGTCAATGAGGAACCCGAGCGTGGAGCACGCAAAGAAGGCCGCAGCCAGGAACGGCACTGACGAGCGGAACGGGACCGACCGAAAAAAGGCCCAACCGAGCGACGGGCGCTGCTGGGTCATAACTGGTTCGCCGGTGGGTTGATCCACACCGCGGTCGGCACTGCCTTCGGCACCGGCCGTCCCTGCGCGAACCGCTCAGGGTGACGAGCAAATGCCGCGGCCAGCACCTCCGCTCGGCGTTTCCTCTTCGCCTCGGCGAGTCCGTAGTGCACGTCGTGCGGGGTGAAGAGTCCGAGCCCGACGTGATGATGCTCGGTGTTGTACCAGGGGAAAAAGTCGCCGCCGAAGCGGCGCACGTGCTCGAGCGAGCCGAAGCGCTCCGGGAAGTCGGGTCGGTATTTCATGGTCTTGAACTGCGACTCCGAGTACGGGTTGTCGTTCGAAACGTGCGGGCGCGAGTGGGTCTTGGTGATCCCGAGATCGGCGAGCAGCAACGCCACTGGCTTCGACGTCATCGCCGCTCCACGATCCGCGTGTACGTTGAGCTGCCCGCGCTCGATCCCCTGGCGTTCACAGCTTTCGGCAATCAGCCGTTCGGCCAGTCGAGCGAGCTCGCGGTGCGCCGCCATCCAGCCCACCACGTACCGGCTGAACACATCGAGCAGCACGTAGAGATAGAAGTAGCTCCACTTGGTCGGGCCCAGGAGCTTCGTGATATCCCAACTCCACAGTTGGTTCGGCCGGGTTGCCAGGAGCTCGGGTGCGGCGTAGCGCGGATGACGGCACTGGTCACGCCGCTCTCGGACCTCCTGGTGCACGGCGAGCACACGGTACATCGTGCGCTCTGAGCACAGGTAGTGCCCTTCGTCGAGCAACGTGGCGTAGATCTCGGCGGGCGACAGGTCCACGAAACGCGGCTCGTGAAGGACCTCGAGCACGCCCTGGCGCTCTGCGGGAAGAAGCGCCCGCACCGGGGATCGGTCGCGGACCCAGCGCCGAGTGCGGCCGCCGCTGCCGATAGAAGCTGGCGCGGGCCACGCCCAACGCCGTGCACGTCGCCGCCACGCCCAGCCGCGGCCCGAGCTCGGTCACGGCCTGCATCAGTCCTTCACGTCGCTCTCGAGCGGGATGCCCAGAAGCTGTGAGACTTTTTTTGGACCGCAATCAGACCCTCGGCGCGTTCCATCCGCGTCGTCACCCGCCGGAGCTCGCGCTCCAGCTCGGCGATCTTCCGATCCCGGGGATCCGGTCGCTGCGGCTTCGGCCCCCGCGGGCGCGGCGTCAGCCCCACCAGGTCACCGCGCTGCCGCGCCGCTCGCCACGTCGAGAGGTGGGACGAGTACAACCCCTCGCGCCTCAGCAGCGCCCCCAGCTCCCCAGGACGCTTGCAGCGATCGGCTTCCCGCAAGACCCGCAGCTTCTCCGCCGCCGTGAATCGCCGCCGGCGCGGCTTCGCCACCACCTCGGTCTCCGCCGTCATCCCCGACGTCTCCATGGCCGTGGACATCATCGAACCCCGTCTCGCCCTCTACACTAAACTTCCAGGGGGTGGGTGTCTCACTCATGTTGGCAGAGAGGGGTGCTGTCGCTCGGCTCGCTCTGGACGCTCCTGCGTGGGCTGGGCGTGCGCTGGGGACGGCCGCGACCGGTCGTCGCCTGTCCGTGGCGAGCCCGCCGCCGACAGCGACGAATCGCGGC
>JAHFBW010000131.1 GCA_023249845.1 Candidatus Eiseniibacteriota bacterium | reverse complement strand
AGCCAGAGGAGCGCCACGCCGAGCAACGTCGCAGCGACCGCGAGGGCACGGGCGATCGCCCGAAGCGGGCCGCGCGGACTCACGAAGGACACGATGGGGAGTGCCAGCGCCGGCACCACGAGTTGCGCGAAGCGGAGGTCGGCGGGGCCTGAAAGCAGCGGGTAGACGAGCGGCAAGACTCCAAACGCGAGCCACGGCCCTCGGCCTGCGGGGAGCGCCAGGCCCAAGGCGGTCAGGAGCAGGAGCGGCCAGGTCCAAGCGTCCACGAGCGCGCGCGCCTGATCGAGCAGTCGTCCCGGATACGCGCGCAGGATGCTACCGCCATCGCGAACGAGGCGAGCGCCGACACCGACGCTGTCGGCGAACGCCGTCGAATCCGCGAGCCGCCACTCCGCCGCGCGCGCGTTCGCGAACGGCGCGCGCACGAGCACGCTCTTGGGCGTAAGAGACCAATGACCTTGTTCGACTCGGAGCACGAGCGAGTAGGGGAGCGCGACGCACGCGGCGAGCAGCAACGCGGCCATGCGGCCGCGCCAGGGGAGTGGCGCGAACAGCGCCGCGAGCGGCGCCACCAACGCTGCCTCCGGCCGCACCCACCACGACGCCCCGAGCAGGGAACCGCCCCATCGCGCCCGTCCGGCATCCAGCAGAGCCACGCCCGCGAACGCGAGCGCCAGGAAAGTCGACTCGGTCATGATCGCGCCGCCGTAGATGGCGAGCAGCGGGTGGAACGCCACGAGCGACGCCGGAAGCAGTGCCATGGCGGGCCCGGTCCGGCGGCGAGCCACGACCCAGAGGAGTGCCACCAGCACGAGCGAGGCCACCATCGAGACGACCCGTCCCGGTAGCTCGCGGCCGGGACCGAGAAGGGACGCGATCGCCACGAGGATCGGATAGCCGTGGTGTGCCGGAGAGGGCCCCCGCCGGTGGGCGAGCAGGTCCTCCGCCATCCTCACGTAAAGCGGGGAGTCCATCGTGAGCCCGCTGTTCTGTCTCGCGAGCCAGACCCGGACGGCGAGCGCCGCGAGCAGCAGCACGGAGAGTGCGAGGGTGTCGGCGCCGGTCCACCGGCGCGGTTCCGCGGGGCTCGTTCCACGAGTCATGTGCCGGCAGACTAATGGGTTCCGCGATACATCGCACCCAGCGCGTGAGCGCCGGTCGGCAAGCGCATATGCCTCATTGCCCCGGCCCGCGGCCTGCGGCACAATGCCGCGCAGCCTGCCAGGGAGGCGGGCCCGCGAGCGAGGTCTCCCCGGCCGTTCGCCCGCCAAGGAACGGACGTGTTTCGGCCGCTCCTCCCACGGAATCGGGGTCGCAGGACCACCCTCCTCACCGTGCCCAACCAATCCCTTTCGGCCAAGCGCCGTCGCCAGATCCTCGCCGTCCTGCTGGGCGCGTTCGCGCTGCTCGCGGCGGCCAGCGTGGTCACCTTCCACCGACCCCACCCGGGCGCCGCGTTCTGGCAGGCCCCCAACGCGTGCGGCCCGGTGGGGGCCGGCCTGGCGTGGGCGATGGCCTGGGCGTTCGGCCATGTCGCGGCCGTGTTCGTGCCGGTGACGGCGGGGGTGTGGAGCTTGAACCGGCTTCGTGACCGACCCGCGATGCCGCTGCTCTTGAAGACCGGTCTCGGGGCGCTGCTCGTGTTCGAGGTCTGCACGCTGTTCGGCCTGGCAGGGCTCGAGCGCTGGACGTGGTCGGGAGGCTGGGGGCTCGCGTCGTCGCTCGCGCTCCAGACTTCGCTCGGGGCCGTGGGATCGTGGGTCGTCGGGGTGGCGTTGCTGCTGGCGAGCGCGCTCGCGGCGAGCGAACTTGGTTTTCATTGGATCGGCGCCATCATGCATGGCGCCGTCGTGCGACCCGCGCGCGGCGCGGTTGCCGCCTACGGCTCATGGCAGGAGGAACGTGCAGAGGCGGCGCGGCTCGCGGCGCGCCAGCGCGCGAAGGACGAGAAGGAGTCGCGGCGCCGGCCGGCAAGGACCCTGGTCACTGAGGCCAATGGCGCCAGCGCGGAGCCCACGCCTCCCGCCAGCATCTCGGGACGCATGGCGGGGTCCGAAGGCGGCCGGGCGATTGCCGTGCCCGTCATCAAGGCGCCCCCCATGCCGAGGGCGCGCACGGCCGAACGCGCCAAGCCCGCCGGACCTGCGCCCGTCGAGGCGCTGCCGCCGCTGTCGCTCCTGGAGCTGCCCGAGCAGCCCGAGGACCTGGTCACCGCCGCGGACCTTACGACGCAGGCCAACTTGCTCGTGGGCAAGCTCCTGGACTTCGACATCGAGGGCCGCGTCACCGAGATCCACCCGGGCCCGGTCGTGACCATGTTCGAGTTCGAGCCCGCCGCCGGGATCAAAGTGGGCAGCATCGTGTCGCTGGAAGATGACCTGGCGCTTGCCATGCGCGCCGCCCGCATCCGGGTCATCGCGCCGCTGCCCGGCCGCGGCACGGTGGGTGTGGAGATCCCGAACCCGCGGCGGCGTACGGTGTACCTACGCGAGGTGCTCTCCAGCCAGGCCTACGAGAAGAGCGACGCGGCGCTCAAGCTGCCGCTCGGGGTCGACGTCAACGGCCAGCCGTTCGTCTCGGACCTGACGCGCATGCCGCATGTGCTGGTCGCGGGAGCCACGGGCTCGGGCAAGAGCGTGTGCCTGATCTCCATCATCACCGGACTCCTGTTCCAGCACGACCCGCGCACGCTGCAGGTGGTGATGGTGGATCCCAAGATGGTCGAGCTCTCGATGTACAACGGCATCCCGCACCTCGTCATGCCCGTGGTGACCGAGGCGAAGAAGGCGGCGCGCGCCCTTCGCTGGGCGGTGGGCGAAATGGAGAAGCGCTACAAGCTGCTGGCGCGGGTCGGTGCGCGCAACATCAACACCTACAACGAGCGGATCGCGGGCGGAAAGCTGCCTCCGGCCGAGGGCGAAGATAAGCCACCCGAGCGGCTGTCCTACGTCGTGGTGCTCGTGGATGAGTTCGCCGACCTCATGGTGCAGGTGCCCGGCGAGATCGAGGAGCCGATCGCGAGACTGGCGCAGATGGCGCGCGCCGTGGGCATCCACCTCGTGCTCGCGACGCAGCGCCCGAGCGTCGACGTCATCACCGGCGTCATCAAAGCCAACTTTCCCAGCCGTATCGCCTTCCGTGTCGCGAGCAAGGTGGATTCTCGCACCGTGCTCGACATGAACGGTGCCGAGAACCTGCTCGGCCTGGGCGACATGTTGTTCCTGCCCGCCGGCAGGGCCGAGCCCTCGCGCGTCCACGGCGCGTTCGTCTCCGAGGAAGAGGCCACGCGAGTCGTGGACTTCTGGCGCGCGAAAGCCGCCGCGTCCGCGACGCCCGCGTCGCCACCGCTCGCGACGGACGTGAGCGTGGTGGACGCGGACGAGGAGGGCGAGACCGGCGACGACTTCATGGACGACGAGCTGATCCCCGAGGCCGCGCGGCTCGTGGTCATGCACCACCAGGGCAGCACCTCGCTGTTACAACGCCGGCTCAAGGTGGGCTACTCGCGCGCCGGCCGGCTCATGGACCAGCTCGAGCAGTTGGGCGTCGTCGGACCCTTCAACGGCAGCAAGGCGCGCGACGTACTCGTGGACCAGAACTGGCTTCAGCAGAAGGGCTACGAGTGACGGTCCAGCGCCGCTCTCCGACGCACCGCCAGCGCCGACCCGCCGCGAGCCGGCGCGTGACGTCCGCGGAGGCGGCCACGCCCGCGATCGCGTTCGTGACGCTCGGCTGTCCCAAGAACACGGTGGACAGCGAGCACATGCTCGGTGCGCTCGTGCGCGACGGCTTCCGCACCGTGGCGGACCCGTCGGATGCCGACGTCGCCGTCATCAACACGTGCGCATTCCTACAAAGCGCCGTGCGCGAATCCAAGGCGGCCATCGGCAGGCTCTGTGAACTGCGCCGCAACCGGCGGCTCCGCGGCCTCATTGTCACCGGCTGCCTGGCCCAGCGGGCGGGCGAGACGTTGCTCGAGGAGTTCCGGGAGGTGGACGCCGTGCTCGGGACCGGTCAGTGGCGCGAGGTGGTGGGCGCCGCCCGCCACCTGCTGGCAGGGGCCCGCGACCGCATCGTCCGCCGCGAAGACCCGGGCGGCGCGCTCGACGCGGCGAGCCCGCGCGCGCTCTCCACACCGCGCCACATCGCCTACTTGAAGATCAGCGAGGGCTGCGACCACCGCTGCACGTTCTGCATCATCCCGCACCTGCGCGGCGACCAGCGGAGCAAACCCTTGGATCAGCTCGTGCGCGAGGCGAGCGAACTGGCCGCGCTCGGCGTGCGCGAGCTCAACTTGATCGGCCAGGACACCACGGCATGGGGCACGGACCTGGCCGGCGGGCTCGAGCTCGCGGACCTGCTCCAGGCGCTCGACCAAGTGGAGGGGCTGGCGTGGATCCGCGTGCAGTACACCTATCCGCGGCTCTGGAGCGACCGCCTGATCGAGACCTGGGCGCGAGCGAGGCGCGTCGTGCCTTACGTGGACATGCCGCTCCAGCACATCGCACAGGATCAGCTCCGGGCCATGGCCCGGGCCATGACCGAGCGCGACACACGCGCACTGGTGGCGCGGATCCGCGCGGGAATCCCCAGCGTGGCGTTCCGGACCAACTTCATCGTAGGGTTCCCCGGCGAAACGGCCGAACACTTCCAGACGCTGCTCCGCTACATCGAGGAGGAGCCGTTCGAGAATGTGGTCGCGTTCACCTACGAGCGCGAGCCGGAGACGCCCTCGTTCGCGATGACGCCTCGGGTCCCGCTGAACGTGCGTCGGTCGCGCCGGGCCGCGCTCCTGGCGCGGCAGCAGGTGCTGTCGCGCGAGCGCCTCGCGCGGCGGATCGGTGAGCAGCTCACGGTGATGATCGACGGACCCGCCGGTCGTGGAGGGAACGGGGCTCTCGCCCGGGCAGCTGGTGTCGGTGCGCGTCACCGGAGCAGCCGCCTATGACCTGTTCGCACGTGTGGATCGGCCCGCCGATCCCGCGCTGAACATTCTCGGTTGAAAGAGGTCCACAGGATGCGATCCATCAAGTTGGCCACGGCCGTGGCGGTGGTGGCGCTCGTGGCGCTCGCGCCGCCGTCGCAGGCCAAGAAGTTCCGCTACGCCAGCGGCCCCAAGCCGCCCGAGGATTCGACGCTGGCCGTGGCGAACTCCTATCTCGAGCCCGTCGTGCGCTCGCGAGGGCCGCGCGTGCCCTACACGAACCTGCAGCTCACGCAGTTCGTGGCCGACACGGCGGTGGCGCGCGCGCTCGCCACGGCGGTGGTGGACTCCGGCACGCATGCGGTGCTGGCCCCGGCCCGCGAGCATCCGCTCAACTTCGTGCTCGAGCACGCCATGCTGAAGGCACTCTCGCGCCGCGGCGTGGACGTGACCGTGCGGCACGAGCCGATCCCGGACGACAGCCTGAAGCACCTGTTCGGCCGGCCTGGCGACCCGGTCGTGGAATACACGCTCGGCTCGGCGAAGGTGACTTACCTGCGCTTCGTGGGCTTCCTGCCGGGCCGGGTCAAGATCGAACGCCAGGCGCTCGTGACCGGCAGCATCGGCATGCGCGATCCGAACAGCTCGCGCGTTCTGTGGACGGGCGACATCGGCCAGAACTTCGTGGACCGCTTCTCGCGCAGCCAGGTGCCGCTGGTGGAGGAGGAGCGCTACCCCGACCTCAAGTCGGAGTTGCCCGACCGGAACGTGGACAAGGTGCTGGAGCCGGTCATCGTGGTCGCGGTAGTGGGCGGCCTCGTGGCATTGTTCTTCCAGAACCGTCCGTGACGGCGCGGCTCGCGCCGTCCCCGGCTCCCCATCGAAAGGGTCCCATGAACAAGCTCCCGCTCGGAGCTGGCTTGGCGCTGCGCGTGAGCACAGTCGCGTCGCTTGTGGCATCGCTCTTGGCGTTGCTCGCCGGCTGCGGCGCCTCGGTGCTGCCGCAGGTCCACGATGAACGCGGCCGCTTGGACCTCGCGCGCCGACTCTACGAGAAGGGCGACTACGCCCTGGCGATCGAGTCGCTGTCGCCGTTCTCGACCTCGGGTAGCGGCTCGGCGAACGTGGACGAGGCCGTCTACCTGCTCGGGCTCTGCCACTTGAAGTCCAAGGACTTCCCCAAGGCACAGGCCGATTTCGAGCGGCTCGTGCGCGACTATCCCGAGAGCGACTCCGCGCCCTCCGCTTCGTTCAGAGTCGGCGAGGCGATGTGGGGGCAAACACGCGGTCCGGACTTCGACCAGGAGTTCACGCTGAAGGCACTGGACCAGTGGATGGCGTTTCGCCGCGACAACCCCGGGCACTGGCTCTCGGACGAGGCGACGCGGCGCATCGCGCAGGCACGGACGCGGCTCGCGACCAAGCTCTACAAGACGGGCACGCTGTACGTGAAGCTCCAGGAGTACCAACCCGCGCGTAACTACTTCATCAACGTGCTCACGGAGTATTCCGAGACGCCGCTCTACGGAGACGCGCTCATCGGCTGGGCCGTGGCAAGCGCCAGGCTCGGCGAGAAGGACACCGCGCTGGTCGTGCTGCGCGACCTGGAGCGCGAGTTCTCCGGCCGACCGCTCGGCGTCAAGGCGGCGCGCACGCTGTCGGACGTGCAGAAGTGGCAACCGCCGAAGAAGGCGGTCAGGCGCCGCACCATCCCGAACGAGCCCGCGCCCGCGGGAACGCCCACCGGCAGCTTGCCGTGACGCGAGCCGCCGCGCGCGGCGCGCGGCGCGTTGGCGTGTTCGGCGGCACGTTCGATCCGCCGCACTTCGGTCACCTGGCGCTCGCGGAGTGGGCGCGCACGGAGCTCAAACTCGACTGCGTGCTGTTCGTGCCCGCGGGGATCCCACCCCACAAGCGCAGCGCCGCACGCTCGAGCGCGCTGCACCGCCTCGCCATGACCCGGCTCGCCATTCGCGGGAACCGGGCGTTTCGGGTGTCGGACGTGGAAGTGAGGCGGCGCGGACCGTCGTGGACAGCGGACACCGTGCGCACGCTCGCCGCGAGGTATCCAGGCGTCCGGCTCCACCTCCTGATGGGGCAGGACATGTACGCCACGTTCGACCGCTGGCGCGAACCCAACGATATCGCGCGCCTCGCCGTGCTCGGGGTGGCGCTTCGCCCCGGCGCGCCCGAGCCCCGGCGCTCGCGCTGGGCGGCGCGCGGGCTCGGTGTCGTGAAGCTCGCGAATCCGGGGTTCGAACTGTCCTCGAGCGCGCTGCGATCCCGCGCGAGGCGCGGCCTCTCGCTTCGCTACCTCGTGCCGGATGCCGTCGCGCGCTACGTCAAGCGTCACGCGCTCTACGGCGCGCCGCGGGGTAGAGCGTGAGTTACCGGCCGCGTGAGTTCTGGGAGGAACGGCTGTCCGAGCAGTTCGACCTCCGCGGCACGGGTGAGACCGGGCTGTCGCTGGAATACAATCGTGCCTGCTACACGCTCCGTGCCGAAGTGCTCCAGTCGAGCCTTGCTCGCGCCGGCATGCTGTCGAATGGCCGCCGGGTGCTCGACGTGGGTTGCGGCACGGGCTACTGGACCGAGTTCTACGTGGCACGCGGCGCGATCTACACCGGTGTGGACATCGCGCAGGTGAGCGTGGACCGGCTTGCGAGGCGCTATCCCGAGCAGCGCTTCGTTCGCGCCGACGTGAGCGAGGCGGTGCCCGGAGGACCGTACGACGTGATCAACGTATTCGACGTGCTCTACCACATCACCGACGACGTGCGCTGGGAGGCGGCGCTTCGGAACCTCGCCCAGGCGCTCGCGCGAGGCGGCGTGCTGCTGGTGACCGATGTGTTCTCCGACCGCGGCCGGCTCGCCGAACACAACGTCATGCGACCGTTGCCCCGCTACCTGGAGCTCATGGAGGTGCTGGGCTTGAAGCGCGAGCAACTCGTGCCCACGCACGTCCTGCTCAACCGTCACCTCGGGGCCTGGCGGTTCCTGAACCGCTGGCCCGGGTTCCTGCTCGCGGTCGACCGCTTCCTGCTGGCTTGCGGCCTCGGTCACGACGCGGCAGCGAACAAACTGCTGGTCTGCCGGCGGCCCGCCTGAGCGACGCCGTGCCACGTCTCGTCGTCCTGGACGCGCTCGGCCTTGCCTACCGCGCGTTCTACGCGCTCGCGCGCTGGGGCACGGATCCCGAGGGACAGAAGACCGCGTACTCGTCGCTCGCCAACTCGCGCAAGGAACCCACGAACGCCATCCTCGGCATGGCGAACCTGATCCTGCGCCTGCGCCGAGAACTCAAGCCCGATCGCTGGGCGCTTGCGTGGGACGGTCCCGGACCCACATTCCGTCACGAGCTGTACGAGGACTACAAGAAGCATCGCCCGCGCATGCCCGCGGACCTGAGCGTGCAGCTGACGCCGATCGAGGACCTCGCGCGCTGCCTCGGGCTGCCCGTGCTGGAGAAGCAGGGCATGGAGGCGGACGACGTCATGGCGACGCTGTCGCGCATGGGGACCGAGGCGGGTGACGAGGTCATCCTGGTGACCGGGGACAAGGACATGCTGCAGCTCGTGGGCGGCCAAGTGACGGTGA
>JAHFBW010000410.1 GCA_023249845.1 Candidatus Eiseniibacteriota bacterium | reverse complement strand
GGCCCCGCCGGCGCGATCTGATCGAGCAGTTCGGCCCGGCCGCCGAATGCGCCCACGGGCAGGCCCCCGCCGATCACCTTGCCGA
The DNA here is from genome assembly GCA_023249845.1 of Candidatus Eiseniibacteriota bacterium. Taxonomy (GTDB): domain Bacteria; phylum Eisenbacteria; class RBG-16-71-46; order RBG-16-71-46; family RBG-16-71-46; genus JAIOPA01. Next base: position 2,227 of record JAHFBW010000410.1, on the reverse strand, counting down.
GGCAGGTGAGGTCGGGCTGCACACCGTAAAGCGCCTGGGCGCCGCCGGGATGCACGCGGAAGCCGGTCATGACCTCGTCGAAGATGAGTAGCGCGCCGTGTGCGCGCGTCACGGCGCGCAGGCCGTCGAGGAAGCCGGGCACGGGCGGCACCACGCCCATGTTGCCGACGACGGGTTCCACGATCACTGCGGCGATGCCGGCGCCGTGCGCGGCGAAGATCGCATGGACGTCGGCGAGGTCGTTGTAGCGCGCCACCAGCGTGTCGGCGGCCGCGGGGGCGGGCACGCCGGGCGAGTCGGGCAGTCCGAGCGTGGCCATGCCCGAGCCAGCCTGCACCAGCAGCATGTCGGCGTGGCCGTGGTAGCAGCCGGCGAACTTTACAATGCGCGCGCGGCCGGTGGCCGCCCGCGCCAGGCGCAGCGCGCTCATCGTCGCTTCGGTGCCGGAGTTCACGAACCGGAGCTTCTCGAGGCTCGGCATCATGCGGCGGACGAGCTGCCCGAGCGCCACCTCGAGCGGGCTCGGCGCGCCGAACGTGGTGCCTTCGGCGGCGGTCGTGGCGATGGCGCGCGTCACTTCGGGATGCGCGTGCCCGAGCAGCAGCGGGCCCCACGACAGGATGTAGTCCACGTAGTCGTTGCCATCGACGTCGGTGATCCATGCGCCGCGCCCGCGGGCGATGAACACCGGTTCGCCCCCCACGGCCTTGAACGCACGCACGGGGGAGTTGACCCCGCCCGGGAACAGCTCGCGGGCCGCGGCGAACAGCCGGGCGGATTCCGTACGTGGCTTCACGCGGCCGCGCGCACGCGAGCCGCCACGCGATCGGCGGCGGCGAAGCCGTCCGCGATGCAATCGGGGATGCCGGCGCCGCGGTACGAGCAGCCGGCGAGCGCGAGGCCGTCGTGGCGCGCGGCGCGCTGCTCCATCTGCTCGACCCGCTCGCGATGACCGATCGAGTACAGCGGCAGCGCGCGCGACCAGCGCACGATGCGCTTGAACACGGGGGGCCCGGCCAGCTCCAGCCGCGGCACGGCCTCGGCGAGCGCCTGCGTGACGAGCGTGTCGTCATCCAGCGCCAGCAGCTCCTCGCCGCGCCGGCCGAGGAACACGCGCAGCAGCACGGTATCGTCGGGCGCACGCGCGGGGAACTTGTTCGAGCTCACGCTCACCGCGATCACCGGACCACGCTCGGCTGCGGGCACCACCCAGCCGCTGCCGGCGAGCGGACGGCACATGGCAGAGCGCGGCCACGCCAGGGTCACCACCACGCTCGAAGTGAAGTGCACGGAATCCAGCAGCGCCGCGAGCGGATCGTCGAACGCGCGCACCAGCGGCGCGGCCGCGGGCGCTGGCACCGCCACGATCACCGCCTCGGCGTCGACGTGCGCGGAGTCCGTCGCGATGCTCCAGTGCTCTGCGCTCCGCTGCAACGACCGCACACATGTGCCGGGGCGCACGGTCTCGGCACCGATGCGCGCGACCACGGCGGAAACGAGCCCGCCGAGTCCATCGCGCAGCGTCAGGAAGCCGGGGGCGGTCACGGGCGCGTGGGAACGCTGCGAGAGCCCGCCCAGCACCACGCTCCGGTGCGCCTGCTCCATGGCGGCAAGGCGCGGGAACATCGCCTGGAGCGACATCTGGTTGCCGTCGCCGGCGCTGATGCCGGCGAGCAGCGGCTCGGCGAGCCGTGTCCACACCTCGCGGCCGAAGCGGCGGGTCACGAAACCGGCGACGGACTCCTCGGTGGCATCGCCACGCGGCACGACCACCTCGAGCGCGGCGCGCAACTTGCCGGGCAGCGACAGCGCCGGGCTCGACACCATGGGCCACACCTGCGCGGGCACGAGCCCGCTCAGTCCGGCCGGCAGCGGCCACAGATTCCGCCCGCTGCGCACCCACGCGCGGCGCGCGGCAGGTTCGGTGGCCACGAGCTGGTCGGCGATTCCAAGCGCGTGGCACAGCTCACTGGCCTGTGGCTTGGCCGCAAGCCACGCGTCGGGGCCGTCCTCGAGCAGCAGGCCGGCCGCACGGCTCGTGCGGATCTTGCCGCCGGGGGTCGCCGCCTGCTCCAGGATCACGCATCGCCCGGGGCCCAGGCGTTCGTTCAGCCGATACGCCGCGGCCAGTCCGGTGATGCCGCCGCCAATAATGGCGATCATCTCGCCGTGCGGGCGTGCACGTGTTCGACCACCCGGCGCACCGTCTCGATGGGGGTGCCCGGCA
>JAHFBW010000130.1 GCA_023249845.1 Candidatus Eiseniibacteriota bacterium | reverse complement strand
GTGCCACGAGCGACAGCGAGGTAGGTGCCACGCGCGCGAGCGAGGTGAGTGCCACACGCGGCGTGAGGCGCGCACGGGAAGCGGACATCACGCCTCCATTCTGGCAGGGCGCGGTGCGTGCCGGCCACAGCGAATCGTGGCTTCGGTCGCACCTGCGTCCGCGCCTGGACGCTCAGCGTGCCGAGGTCTTGCTCGTGTCCGTCGCCGCGGGCTTGGGCGCCGGTTTGGCAGCGGGCTTCCGGGCGGACGTCGCGGTCGTCGTGGCGGGCTTGGCGGCGCCGTTCGATGGCTTGCTGGCGCCGTTCGGCGCGCTCGTCGGGGCCGGCTTGGATCCCGCCTTCGGCTTGGCCTGCGATGTGTCGGCGACCGCGGGCTTTGCAGGCGCCTTGGTCGTGTTGGTCGTCGTCGGCTTGGTCGGGGGCGGTGCCAGGTCCTTGGCGGTCGTCGTCGAACCCGGCTTGGTGTTTGATGTCGACGCGCGCGCGGGCGACACATCCGCGGCCGGCGGCTTCGGCGCTGGTTTCATCGCGGGCTTCGCTGTCGGGTTGGAGGCGCGCGCCCTCGACGAGTCCACCGCAGGGGGCTTCACCAGCGTGCTCGTCACCGGCGTGCTGCCCGCGGTCTTGATGGTCGAGCGCGGCAGGAGGAGCGTGCCTTTGAGTGGTGTGGGCGCTGGCGGGTCCGGCGTGCCGGCCACGGGCTTGGCCTGGGGCTTCGCCGTCCCCACGACGGGCGCGGCCGGCGTGGTCGGCTTGGGTGAGGGGGTCGCCGGAACTGGTGCCTGCGCGCCGCTCGCCAACATTGGCGCGGCCGGTTTCGAGGTCTGGGGTCGTGGCAGCGTGGAGTCCACGTCGGCGCCCACCACGTCGTCGTCGTCGGTGCGCGCCGCTGCCGCGCGCTTACCGCGCACGAACGCGATGTTCGCGAGGTGCTGCTCGTAAGTCGGCGCGAAGATGTGCCGCCCTTCGCCGCGCGCCACGAAGTAGAGGTCCTTCACGCCGGGCGTGGCATTCATGATCGCTTCGATCGCGGCCGCGCCGGGGCTGCAGATGGGACCCGGCGGGAGACCCTCGTGGCGATACGTGTTGTAGGGCGATTCGACGCGCAGGTCCTTGAACGTGAGCCGCGAGCGCGGGCCGCGGCCGAGCGCGTAGCCCACGGTGGGATCCGCCTGCAGCAGCATGCCGCGATCCAGCCGGTTCAGGTACACGCGTGCGATGCGCGGGCGCTCCTCGCGGGCGCGCGACTCGGATTCCACGATGCTCGCGAGCGTGAGCACCTCGTGCGCGTTCATGCCGAGCGGCAGCGAATCGTAGCCTGCCGTGGCGCGCTGAACGCGTTCGCGCGTGCGCGCCACCATGGTGCGGAGCACCACTTCAGGGCTCGTGCCCGGCAGCCACTCGTAGGAGTCGGGCGCCAGCCAGCCCTCGAGCGACGGCGCGCCGATCTCGAGCGAATCGAGGAGGTCGGGGTCGCGCGCGAGCGAGTCGATCGAGGCAGCCGGTATGCCGACCTGGCGCTCGATCAACATGGCGGTCTCGCGCACCATCAGCCCTTCGGGGATGGTGACGAGGTTCAGGCCGTACATGCCACGGTCGAGCGCGCGCAGGAGCGACGGCACCGTGATGCCGACCCTGAACGAGTACTGGCCGGCCTTGACGCTGCGGTCCAGGCGCATCGCGCGCGCGAGCACGAGGAAGCCGACCTGGCTTCGGATGACGCCGACGCGCTGCAGCTCGCGGGAGATCTCGTGGAGCGACTGGCCGCGCTCGATCACCACCGTGCGCCGCTCCCGCGTGGGACTGTAGCCCGCGGGGAAGAACAGGTCGTAGGTGGGCGCCAGGAGCGCCACCAGCAACAACAACCACGCCCAGCGCAATGGCCGGAACGCGCGACGTGACTGCCGGGCGCCGTGCGCGTCGGCAGCCCGACGCACCGGTCCACGGATGTTGTTGTCCTTGCGTCCCCAGCTCACTCCGAGGACTCCTCCCCGCGTTCGTACTTGAGTTTGGCCAGCCAACCCTCCAGGAGCACAACGGCGGCACCCTGGTCCACTTTACCTTTCCGGCCCCGCGACTTCTCGCCACGTTCGCGCATGCGCCGTTGAGAGAGCGCCGAGGTCAGTCTTTCGTCATGCAACGCAACGGGGATGCCGCACGCCCCGCGAAGCGATACGGCGAAACGCTCCGCGGCGATCGCGGCCGCGCCCTTCTCACCCGCGAGCGTGAGCGGCAGTCCCACCACCACGGAGTCAGCCTCCAACTCCCGGATGGTATCGGCCACTCGCGCCACGGCCTCCGCCTCTCCGCGTATCTCCAGCGTGGGCAGGCCGGTAGCGAGGATGCCGAGCGCGTCGCTCACCGCGAGGCCGATGCGGCGCTCTCCCCAGTCCACCGCGAGGATGCGAGGCAAGCAGCGGCCTTCAACGCCACCGATTCATGAACCGCGGGCTCATGAACGGACCGGTCAGGCGTCGGCGGCGCGACGCGCGGCCGCGCGGTGCTTCACGAGGTGGCAGACCGTGCCGTTCCGTCCGAACTCGAAATCCACCTCGTCGCAGCAGGAGCGCATGATGAAGATGCCGCGCCCACGCATGTCCAGCAGGTGATCCGGCGTCGTCACATCGGGAACGAGGCTGCCGGGATCGAAGCCCTTGCCCTGGTCGCGCACGTCCACCTCGAGGCGGTCAGGGTAGAGCTTGAAGTCGACTTCGATGAACTTGCTCGCGTCCCGCTTGTGGCCGTGCTGGATGGCGTTCGTTCCGGCCTCGATCACCGACATGCTCATCTGCGAGCTGGTGTCCTCGTCGAACTCCATGCGTTCACAGATGGTGAGCGCCACCCGATCGAGCACGGCGAGGAGCTCGAGGCGGCTGGGGAGTCGGAGTGAGATGATCTCGGGGACTGGGGCTTCCGGCATGCGCGGGCGGGCTCAGGATGGGTGAGGCGCCGCGAACGCGCGCAGGCGCTCGAGCGCCTCGCGGAAGTCCGACGGCAATTCGGAACGGAAGCGGAGCTCCTCGCCCGTGACGGGGTGGACGAACTCCAGCTCGGCGGCGTGCAGAGCCTGCCGCCGGAGCAGGCGCAGCAGAGCGTCCGCGAGGCTACGCTCGGATTGACGTAGGCTCAACTGCTTTTTGACACGCCCCCCATAAACCGGGTCCCCCACCACGGGATGCCGGACCGCCTGCAGATGAACCCGGATCTGATGCGTCCGGCCGGTCTCGAGCCGCGCTTCGAGCCGCGTCGCGAGGCCATAGCGCTCGAGCACGCGCCAATGCGTGCGCGCGGGCTTGCCCGAAGCGCCACGGACGACGGCCATTCGCTTCCGATCGCGGGGGTCGCGACCGATGGGCAGTTCGATCGTTCCCGCCGAGGGCCCTGGGTCCCCCCAGACGATTGCCTGATACACACGTTTCACCCTGCGTTCGCGAAGCGCCTCCACCAACGCCAGGTAGGCCGCCTCCGTCTTCGCGACCACGAGCAGACCGCTGGTGTCTCGGTCGAGCCGGTGCACGATCCCCGGCCGGCCCTCGCCACCCACATGGGCGATGGCCGGCGCATGATGGAGCAGCGCGTTCACGATGGTTCCGCCCTGCACACCGGCGCCAGGGTGCACCACTTGGCCGGCCGGCTTGTCGAGCACGAGCAGCGCTTCGTCCTCGTGAACGACGACGAGCGGGCGCGCCTCGGAGGCGAGGCGAGTGGCGCGACGCGGCGGCACGTTCAACGAGACTCGATCACCGGCCTTGAGCTTCCGTGACGGCTTACCCGCGCGACCGTTCACCAGGACGCGACCCGCCTCGATCAGCTTCTGCAGCCGATTACGCGAGAGGCCCGCGATCCGTGCCGTCGCCAGCCAGCGGTCCAAGCGGGCCCCCGCCTCCGGCTCCGGCACCTCCAGCTCCAGCGTGCGGTCCATGGACGTCCTCAGAAATGTGCGCGGCAGGAGGGGCGGCGAGCGCGTCAGCGGGCGGGTCACCTTCCGCCGTGGGCGGCGCGCTCGGCTCGTGCGTCCACACCACCGCGAACAGGATGACGCCGAACGTCACGCACATGTCGGCCACGTTGAACACCGGGAACTCGTGACCGCGCCACGCGAGCAGGATGAAGTCGGTGACCTCGCCGAAGCGAAGTCGGTCGATCAGGTTTCCGATTGCCCCGCCGAGGATGAGCGCGAGTGACCACTGGCGCACGGGCGGGAGCTGCGGGTGGCGCACCCACAACCACACCACTGCGAACGCCGCGACGATCGAGAAGATGTAGAACGGAAAGCTCTGGCCCGCGAACATCCCGAACGCGATGCCGGAGTTGCGCGTGTAGGTGAGTCGAACGAGATCACCCACGACACGGATCGGCTCGTGGAACGCCAGGTTCGTCGTGGCCCAGACCTTGGCCCACTGGTCCAGCGCCACGCTCCCGGCCGCGACCCCGAACAGCAGGGCCGGCGAGCGCCTCATTCCTCTTCCTTGGTCAGCCGGCCCGCGCGCTGCAAGCGCTCCATGGTCTCCTGCTCCTGGAGCGTGTAGCGCGCCCAGGGCAGCGCCTCCAGCCGCGCGCGAGAGATCGTCGCCCCGCTTGATTCGCAGATGCCGTACACGCCGTTGTAGATGCGGCGCAACGCGTCGTCGATCTCGCGTAGCAGCCGGCCCTCCTTGGAGGCGATGTCGAACGAGATCTCGCGTTCCATGGAGTCGGTGCCGGCGTCAGCCATATGGAATGAGTAGCCGCCCACTTCGCCCGCGGAGTCACGCGGATTCACCTTGAGCAGCGTGGTCTCGAGGTGCCCCATCTCGCGCATGATGCGCGCGCGCTCCTCGAGCAGGCGTGTCTCGAAATGCTTGAGGTCGTCTTCGGTCAAGCGCTCATCTCCCTTGGCGGGCGTTCGCGCCGGGCTCGCGGGACGGACCGTCGGAAGTGTGGAGCGGTCCGGGATCGGCATCCGCGGCCTCGGTGCCACGGGCCTTGTCCGTGCCATGGCTTCGGGCGGCAGCACCCCCAGCGGACGCACTTCGGCCGGGGGCCTGGGGCCCGCCTTGCCCTTGGCGGGCGCATGGCGCGACGCACCCGGACGGATCGCGTTCGGCGTCGCGGGCACGAGCTTCGGCGGACGCTTGGCGGCGGCCGCGGCCTTCGCGGCGGCGGCGGCGCGCGCCTCGGCCAGCGCCTTGGCGGCGGCCGCACCCTTGTTGAGCACGGGTGCTCCCTTCGCCGCCGGCTTGCCGGCAGGTTTCGCGGCCGGCTTCGCCGACGCCTTCGCCGAGCCCTTCGTGGCGGACTTCACCACGGACCTGCCCGCGGGCTTCAAGGGCTTCTTGGCGGCAGGCTTCCCCTTGCCGGACGACTTGAGCGCGAAGGCCTTCGAGCGGGCAGCGGGCTTCGCCGTGAGTTTCTTGCGGATGATGGCCATCGAGCGGTCCTCCCGTTTCACTGCACGGCGGGCGCCTGCGTACTGCGCGCCGCCGAAGCTCTGCTGCTGTTGGATGCGTCGAGGCGCCGCACGACCTCGGCGACGAGGCGCGTGAGCGCGGGCGCCGTGCGGCTCGCCACGGCGAGAACCGCGGCGATGTCCACCGCGTGCAGCGCGTCGGGCAGGCAGGCGTCAGTGACCACGTTGAACGCCAGCACGCGCATGCCGCCGTGCACGGCGACGATGTTCTCGGGCACGAGCGACATGCCGACAACATCGGCGCCGATCGCGCGCAGGAAGCGATACTCCGCCGCGGTCTCGAGGTTGGGCCCCGGCACGGCCACGAAGACGCCACGCTGAAGCGGCTGGCGCTGCTCGAGCGCCACGTTCTCCGCGAGCTCGATCAACTCGCGCGAATACGGCTCGCTCATGTCGGGGAAGCGCGGACCCAGCGAGTCGTCGTTCGGGCCGATCAGTGGATTGTCGCCCATGAGATTGATGTGATCGGTGGTGACCACGATGGTGCCCGGCGGCATGTCGGGATTCATGCCGCCGCAGGCGTTGGTCACGACGAGCGTGCGGCAGCCGAGCTCCTGGAGCACGCGCACCGGGAACGCAACCTGCTGCATGCTGTAGCCCTCGTAGTAGTGGACGCGGCCCTTCATCACCGCCACCGGGCGCCCCGCGAGCGTGCCCACGTGCAGCTCGCCGGCGTGACTTTCGACCGTGGATTGCGGGAAGTGCGGGATGTTCGCGTACGGCACCACCGTGCGCGTCTCGAGCGCATGCGCGAAGTCGCCGAGCCCGGTTCCGAGGATGATGCCCAGCTCGGGTGTCGTGGCTCCGGCGGCGCGCATGGCCGTGCGCACCGCCTGAGCGGCTTCGACGATCCTGCCTTTGAGTTCACTCGCCACGAGCGTCGCCTTCGTCCTTCTGGTCCGCGAGCGCCGATTCGAGCCGGGCGTTCGCCTCGGTCTCGGTCAGCCCCTCGATCTCGATCACCTTGCCGCGCGAGGAGGCCCCGCGCGTCACTGCGATCTGCCGGCGCTTCAAGCCGAGCAGCTCGCTCATCAACTCCACCACCGCCTCGTTCGCGCGTCCTTCGATGGGCGGCGCCGCGACCGCCACTTTCCATTCTCCGTTCGACAACCTTCCCAGCAGCGCCGTGCGCCGCGCGCCCGGCTGTACGCGCAGCGAGAGACGCACTACCCCACGCGAAACGCCCACTCGTGCAGCGAGTCCACGACCACGCGTTGCAGCACCCAGATCAGGCCGATCGCGATCATCGGCGCGAGGTCGAAGCCCCCGAACACGGTGGGGAACAATCTGCGGATCGGGTCACAGACGGTGTCCGAGACCTGGTCCAGGAAGCGCACGATCGGGTTGGACGGATCCGGTCGCACCCAGGACAACAGCGCGTTCACGATCAAGATGATGCTGAGCGCGTTGAGCAGGATCTGAAGCACCGTGGCCAACGCGCCGATCAGGTTTCCGAGCACGAACATCACGCGCCTCCCTGCGATGACCGCGCGCCGAACAGTGCCGTGCCCACGCGCACCATCGTCGCGCCCTCCTCCACGGCGACCTCGAAGTCGCCGCTCATACCCATGGACAGCTCCGGGAGCGGGTGCCCGAGGCGTTGCGCGAGCGCGTCGCGCAGTTCGCGCAACCTTGCGAATCCGGCTCGCGCGTCCCCTGGCCGCGCCACCGGCGCGCCCACGGTCATCAGTCCCTGCAACTCCAACCCCGCGAGCGCCGCGACGTCTTCCGCGAGTTCCGGCGCGCCCTCCGGCGTCACGCCGAACTTGCTCGTCTCGCCACTCACGTTCACCTCGATCAACACCCGCAGGCGCATCCCGGCGGCCTGCGCGCGTCGGTCGAGTGCGCCGGCCAGCTCGGCGTCGTCCACGCCGTGCATCCAGTCGAACAACTCCAGCGCCCGCCCCGCCTTGTTGCGCTGCAGGTGCCCGATCATGTGCCAGCGGGCCGCGCCGCGACCGACCGCGCGCTGGTGCGCCTCGGCCTCCTGCACCTTGTTCTCGCCCACGTCGGCGAGTCCCAGCGCCACGGCCGCGGTCAGCGTCTCGGCCGGCAGCGTCTTGCCCACCCCGATGAGCGTGACAGCCCCCGCCCTCCGGCCCGAACGAGCCTCGGCAGCGTGGATTCGCGCGCGCACGGAGGCGAGATTCGAGGCCAGATCGGCCGGGGTGGCATTCACGGGACGCGGCAGGGTAGTGCCCGGGGCAGCGGGAGACAAGCCGGAAATGGCCGGCGTTCCGGGCCGGGCCGGCAGGCGGCACCCCTCGCCCACGAGCGCGCTCAGGCGACCGCGGCACGGTCGTGAACGCCGTGAGAGTCGTGATGGCCGAAGCCCGGCCGCTTTGGGCCGGGCTTCGCTCGTACGTGGTGGAGGCGGCGGGAATCGAACCCGCGTCCGAAAGGTCATCCGCAGAAAGTCCTACAGGCTTGTCCGACCTACGTCGTGCATCTCGCGCGCGTCACTCCGATCGGCGGGATCTCGGCGCGCCAGCCCGGGAAGATCTCGTCCGCTGCCCTCGGGCGGGGCTTTGGACCAGCCTGCGATTGTCTGGCGCCCGCTCCGTCCCCCACAGGCGGGGTCCGGGAAGGCGTCACAGCCTAATTAGGCTGCGAAAGCCATCTGCTCATTGGCAGATGTGATGTTCCCGCTTTTTTGACGAGGCGACGGGCCCCCGGCCTGCACTCGCTGTTTCAGTCCCCCCGTCGAGACCGGTGCGCCCCCGAACGGTGGCGCGGTCGAACAACCCGCGCGTACAGCCTTACGATGCGTTCCAGCCGCGATGACTCAGAACGGGATGTCGCTGTCGTCGTTGCCGCCGCCGCCCGCGAACTCGGAGAAGTCCTCGCCACCCACAGGTGCCGCCTGCTCCTCGCCGGCGCGTTCGAACGGCTGGCCGCCGCCAGATCCCGCGCCGCCGGACCCGGCCGTGCGGCCCGGTGCCCCACCGACGAAGCGCATGTTCTGCGTCACCACTTCGGTGGTCCAGCGCTTTTGGCCGTCCTTGTCCTGCCACTGGCGCGTGCGCAACGAGCCTTCGATCAGCACCTCGCGACCCTTGGTGAGGTACTGCTTCGCGAGATCGGCCTGCTTGCCGAACAG
>JAHFBW010000129.1 GCA_023249845.1 Candidatus Eiseniibacteriota bacterium | reverse complement strand
GTCTCGCCCTCGTTCGAGGTGGAGCCCGGATCGAACGAGTCGTAGCCGGTGATCAGTGCGCGCCCGCCGAGCGACAGGTTCGGCGAGAGTCGCCAGCTCGCCTCCGACGTGGACTCCCGGTTCTGGCGCAGGCTCAATCGCCCGCCCGCTTTCGTGCGATCCATCGAGATGTTCGTGCCGTTGCGAAGCAGCATCTTGCCGCGCGCCCAGCTGTAGTCCCCGCCATTCGTCCACGTCGTGGTGGTCTTCCCGATGTTGTAGCCGCTCGTGTACTTGAAGTTGGTCCGCGACCCCGCGCCAACGTTCGCCGCGAACGGGTTGAATCGCTCGCGCGCGATCACCGCGCCCACGGAGTCCACTGGCACACCCATGCTGTCCGCCATGGACACGAGCCGACGCAGCGGGAGTCGGAAGCGGATGATCTGCGCGCGCAGCGAGTCCGGCAGCATGCCGAGGCTGTCGGCCGTCTCGAACAGGCGGTCGAAGCGCAGCCCGAGCGTGTCACGCAGCAGCGTGGTGTCGGCGAACGCGAACCGCGGCGACGGCGGCGCCTGGGCGCGCCCGGCGGAAACCAGCGCCAGGAGGCTGGCTGCGGCGAGCAGGTAGGGCAGGAGGGGGTGACGGTGATTCGTCATGCTTCCCAAGCGGGCTCCGGGTCCTGGAGGAGGCGGAAGAAGGCCTCCCTGGGGTGGCCCCTCATGGGCGGGAGACCCGCCACGACATCATGCCATACCCCCGCTCCGGTCGCCGCGTGGCAAAAAGCCGGCCGGGGCTGGCCGGGAACAGGGCGTGAACACGGGGACTATCGGCCCGAGCGTCCCGCCGGGTGAGGCCGGAACGCATTCGCTGGCTGCGGCGAGGCACTTCGGAGGGCGCGCCCGGCTCCGGGTCGTTGACCACCACCAAACATAGGGACAGCGGGCTAACCCATTGTGCCCGTGTAAACTGGAGCGGACGGCATTCCCCGCAAAGAGCGCGCCTAAGTTGCTGGCGTCGCTCGGCCGATGCTAGCTTGCGCCGGCTTCGCTTGGGCCCGGGCGCACTCCGCGCGCTTCCGGTGCCGATTTTGCTTGGGCGTCCGTGATCGCCAGTCTCCGTTCCACCCCCAGCACACGAGGCATGGATGTTTCTCGACAGCGTGATGGGGTTCTTCTCCACCGATGTGGCCATGGACCTCGGCACGGCGAACACGCTGGTCTGGGTGAAGGGCCGCGGCATCGTCCTCAACGAGCCTTCCGTGGTCGCCGTGGAGAAGAGCTCGAACCGCGTCCTCGCGGTGGGCAGCGAAGCCAAGCTAATGCTCGGTCGCACGCCCGATGAGATCAACGCCGTGCGGCCCTTGAAGGACGGCGTCATCGCCGACTTCCAGGTCACCGAGCACCTGCTGCGCGAGTTCGTTCAGCGCGTTCAGAAGCACAAGTTCCTCGTGCGTCCACGCATCATCATCTGCGTGCCCTCGGGAATCACCGAAGTCGAGAAGCGCGCGGTCATCGACTCCGCGGTGCGCGCGGGCTGTCGCGAGGTGCTGCTCGTGCCCGAGCCCATCGCCGCGGCGATCGGCGTGGACCTGCCCGTGGATACGCCGACCGGCAACATGGTGGTGGACATCGGCGGCGGGACCACCGAGATCGCGGTCATCGCGCTGAACGGCATCGTCACGAAGACCAGTATCCGCACCGGTGGCGACGAGATGGACGAAGCCATCATGAACTACGCCAAGAAGGCGTATAACATGCTCATCGGCGAGCAGACGGCGGAGCGCATCAAGATCGAGATCGGATCGGCGTTCCCGCTGCCCGAGGAGATGGACATGGAGATCAAGGGACGCGACCTCGTGCGCGGCATTCCGCGCACGCTGCGCGTCTCCAGCGTCGAGATCCGCGAGGCGCTGCAGGAGCCCGTGGGGCAGATCGTGAACGCGCTCCGCGAGTCGCTCGAACGCACGCCACCGGAACTCGCCGCCGACATCGTGGACCGAGGCATCTACATGACGGGCGGCGGCGCGCTCCTGCGCGGGCTCGATCTGCTCATGCGCGAGGTCACGAACCTGAACATTCGCGTGGCGCAGGATCCGCTCACCTGCGTCGTGCGCGGGGCCGGCAAGATCCTCGAGAAGCTCGAGGACTACGAGAAGGTGATCCTGAGCGGCCACCGGGACTGACCATTGCCCAGCATGCTGCCACCGGCCGAGCGCCGCAGCGTGGTCCTGGTGACCGCGTATGCGGCGCTGTCGCTTCTCATGCTGGTGGTGGGCGAGCGCATCCCGGCTTCGGGGCTGCGCGGGCTCGGGGCGGTGATCTTCGCGCCGTTCGACCGGGTCGCGGGCGCGGCCGATCGCCTGTTCACGTCGTGGAACGAGAACACGGACCTGCATTCGCGGCTGGCGCGACTCGAGACGGAGAACGCACGGCTGCGGCTCATGGCAGCAGAGGCGCCGCGTCTGCGCGAGCAGCTCGGGCTCGAGACCTGGCGCGGGCTGACGCTCAAGCCGGTGGAGGTCCTGGCCCTGGGCGGCGGCGACCCGCTGCCGAATGCCGCCACGCTGTCGGCCGGGCTTAACGATGGAGTGCAGGTGGGCGACGCCGTGCTGACGAGCGACGGCTTGATCGGCCGCGTGAGCGAGTGCTGGCCGGACCTGTCTCGCGCCGTGCTCATCACCGACGCGAACCAGGCGGTGGCCTGCGAGGTGGAGACCACCGGCGTGAACGGCATCCTGCGCTTCGTGCCAACGCCGAGACCGCGGCTCGTGCTCTCGGCCGTGGGACTCGCGGACACGGTGCGCATCGGTGAGTTGGTCGTGACGTCCGACCTGTCCCTGCGCTTCCCGCGCGGCATCCCGGTCGGCCGCGTCTCGCGCATCGAGCAGGATCCGACCGGGCTCATGCAGGAGATCGAGATCACGCCCGCCGCGCGTCTGGCGCGGCTCCGGCACGCGTTCGTGGCACCGGGGCCGAGGCCGCCACTGGACGGCATCCCGCGGCCCAAGCTCGAGTTCGAGCCTGGCCGCACACGCTCCGAGCGGGCGCGGGCGGCGGCGCGCGCGCAGGCCGCGACGCACCCGGTGGCGCACGACACGATAGGAGGCGCCCAGTGAGGGTGGTGGGGGCGTTTCTGCTCGCCGCGCTCGTGACGCTCGTCATGCGCAGCACTGTACTCGCCGGGCTCGCCGCTCGCGGGATCGTCGTGGACGTATTGGTGCTCGCTACGGTGGCGTGGTCGCTCCGCCAGCGCGATGCGTGGGGCGCCACGTTCGGGTTCGTATTGGGGCTTGCCGCCGACCTCGACGCCTCCCACTGGCTCGGACGGCACGCGCTCGCGCTGACGCTCTTGGGTTACGGCGTCGGCCGGCTCTCCAACACGCTCGTGCGCGACAGTCCGCTCACCCAGCTCCTGCTTCTCGCGATCGCCACCGCGCTCCACCAGGTGTGGACCTCGGCGTTCGACGCCAGCGGCGGCGTCGCCGGCTTGGGCTGGCTCGCGGGCCGCGTCGTGCTCGCCACCGTCACCACGGCTCCGCTCGGCGTCCTCGTGCTCCTCCTCTCGCAGCTGTTCGTGCGCCGCCGCGGATACGGAAATGCCTCAGGGTCCTCCACAACGGGATAGAGACACACGCTTCGGCGTGTTAGCCGGGCTCGGACTCGCGGGCTTCGGCTTGATCGTGCTGGGGCTCGTGCGGCTCCAGGTGTTCCAGCATGACGAGCTCGCGCGGCTGGCGGACCAGAACCGCATCCGGCTCGACGTCATCCGCGCCCCGCGCGGGGTGATCTTCGATCGCGCCGGCCGCGTGCTTGCGGACAACCAGCCGAGCTTCAGCATCGTGTTCCGCCCGGCGCCCATCGAGAGCACGCTGCGCGCACGCACGCTCGTGCGCTCGGACTGGTTGGCGCGCGTGAGCGGCGTGATCGTCGTGGACAGCGAGGAGGTCAAGCGCAAGGTGCAGGAAGCGAACCGCACCGGGCAGACCGCGGTGCTGCGCCGTTCCGCGCCGTTCGCAGTGATGGCGGCGGTCGAGGAGTCACGCTCGCTCCTGTCCGGCATCGACGTGCAGGTGGCGCCGATCCGCCGCTACCCCGAGGGCTCGCTCGCTGCGCAGCTCTTGGGCTACGCCGGCGAGATCAACGACCGCGAGCTGGCGGAGCGGCTCGAGAAGGGCTACCACCTGGGCGACCTGATCGGGAAGAGCGGGCTCGAGCGCCGCTACGAGGAGGTGCTCCGCGGAGAAGACGGCGCGGAGTTCGTGGTGGTGAACGCCATGGGCAAGCGCGTCACCACGCTCGAGGAGGGACCGCCCCGGCTGCCCGTTTCCGGGCGCGACTTGATCGTGACGCTCGACCTGGACGTGCAGCGCGCGCTCGAGGAGGGCATGGAGCACGTCGAGCGCGGCGCCGCGGTGGCACTCGACCCGCGCGACGGCAGTGTGCTCGGCATGGTGAGCAAGCCCGTGTTCGACCCCAATGAGTTCTCGCAGGGCATCTCGTTCGCGCGCTGGAAGCAGCTCAACTCGGGCGGCGCGTTCCCGCTCTTGAACCGCGCCATCCAGAGTGCCTACCCGCCGGGCTCGACGTTCAAGGTGGTCACCATGCTCGCTGGCCTTCGACAGGGGCTCGTGCACGACGGTTCGCACGAGGCCACCGCGTGCACGGGCGGCTACTATTTCGGCGGACGGCGGTTCGGCTGCTGGAAGAAGGAGGGCCACGGCAGCCTGGACCTGGTTTCCGCGCTCCAGCACTCGTGCGACGTGTTCTTCTACCAGCTGGGCCTGCGCATGGGGATCGAGCCGATGGAGCAGACGGCGCGCGGGCTGGGCCTGGGCGAGAAGACCGGCATCGACCTGCCGGGTGAGACCAAGGGACTGGTGCCGAGCTCGGCCTACTACAACCAGCACTTCCACACCGGCCGCTGGCCGCGAGGCGTACTCCTGAACCTGGGGATCGGTCAGGGCGAGCTGCTCGCCACGCCACTCCAGCTCGCCACCATGACGTCGGTCGTGGCGAACGGCGGCACGGCGGTGCGGCCGCACGTCGTGAGCGCCATCCAGGGCGTGCCCGGATTCAGGGTGGGAAAGCCGTTGGAGTCGGGCATCGAGACCCCGCCGCAGAACTGGGACCTCCTCCACCTCGCGATGCGCAAGGTGGTGGAGGCCGGCACGGCGGGCGCCGTCCGCATCCCGGGTCTCGAAGTGGGCGGCAAGACGGGCACGGCGCAGAACCCGCACGGCAACGACCACGCGCTGTTCGTGTGCTACGCACCGGCTTCGGCGCCCACGATCGCGATGGCGATCGTCGCCGAGAACAGCGGCCACGGCGGCAGCATTTCGGCACCCATCGCCGCTCATGTCTTGAAGAAGCTGTTCCTGAGCGACTCCACGTCCACGGCACCGCTGGCCCCGCCGGCCGTGGCCGCCGCCGACACGGTCGGGGACTGACATGCGCAGCCGCTTCCCGCCGCTCGACTGGCCGCTCGCGGTCTCGACGCTGAGCCTGATCGGCATCGGGCTCGCAACGGTGTACAGCGCCACGTCCGTGCCCGGGGCGCACGAGGGGCTGTGGGTCAAGCAGCTCGTGTGGTTCGGCGTCGCGGCGGCCGTGGCGTGGATCGTGGCCGCTGTGCACTACCGGTTCTACGATTCGGTGTCGTGGCCGCTCTACGCGATCTCGCTGCTCCTGCTCGTCGCCGTGTTCGCGATCGGCGTTGAGCGCATGGGCGCCAAGCGCTGGATCGAGCTGGGCTCGTTCCAATTCCAACCCTCCGAGATCGCGAAGCTCGCGACCGCGTTCGTGCTCGCGCGCTTCTTCGACCATGCGCGCCTCGACCTCAAGAAGATCCGCTGGTGGCTGCCGCCGCTGCTCATCGTCATGGTGCCATTCGTCCTGGTTGCGAAGGAGCCCGACCTCGGCACTGCGTCCAGTTTCCCGGCCATGCTCATCGCCATGTACTTCTGGGCGGGCATGCCGGCCGGCCAGCTGCTGCTCGGGCTGTCGCCGATATTCAACGTGGCGCTGTTCTTCCTGACCGGCAGCGTGTGGTGGTTCGTGGGATTGTTCGTGGCGCTGCTCGCGTACGCGCGGCCGCGCATCGTCGTGCTCGTGGCGATGCTCGCACTGAACGGCGCGGTGGCGGTGGCGCTCCCGAACCTGTGGAACCACCTGCACGACTATCAGAAACGGCGTATCGAGACATTTCTGAACCCCGAGCACGACCCGAGCGGTTCGGGCTACCAGGTCATCCAGTCCAAGATCGCGATCGGTTCCGGCGGCCTGGTCGGCAAGGGCTATCTCAAGGGCTCGCAGAAGGCGCTCGCGTTCCTGCCCATGCGTCACACGGACTTCATCTATTCCGTGGTGGGCGAGGAGCTGGGGCTGCTCGGTTCTTTGACCGTGGTGCTGCTCTACGGCATCGTCGTGTTCCGCGGCTACCGCCTCGCGTCCATCGCGCGCGACGGATTCGCCAGTCTCATGGCGGTGGGCATCACGACCGCGCTGTTCTTCCACATCCTGGTCAACATGCTCATGACCATCGGCTGGGCGCCGGTGACCGGGGTGCCGCTGCCATTCCTGTCCTACGGAGGCACCGCGCTCATCGTGAATTGCATCCAGATCGGACTGCTCCAGAACGTGGCGCTGCGCCGCCGGGAGTACTGATGCACCCGGAGCTGTTCCAACTCGGCCCCTTCCACCTGCGCAGCTACGGCGTGCTCATGGCCGTGGCGTTCGTGGTGGGCACGTTCCTGGGGCTCCGCGAGGCGCGCCGGCTGGGTTTGGACGAGGACAAGGTGGTGAACGTCATCCTCGTGACGCTCATCGCCTCGGTGTTCGGCGCGCGCATGCTCTATGTGCTCGAGCACCTGGGGGAGTTCCGCCGTGAGTGGACGAGCGCGCTGGCGCTGTGGCAGGGCGGGCTCACGCTCTACGGGGGCGTTGCGGCGGGCACGTTCGCCGGGCTGGTCGCGGCGCGGCGCATGGGGCTGCCGGTGTGGATCACGGCGGACGCGCTCACGCCCGCGCTGGCCCTGGGCACGTTCTTCGGGCGCGTGGGGTGTTTCCTCAACGGTTGCTGCTACGGACACCCCACGTCGCTGCCGTGGGGCGTGGTGTTCCCGCGCGACTCGTTCGCCTCGCTCGAGTTCGGCACGCAACCCGTGCATCCCTCGCAGCTTTATAACGCGCTCGCCGGGCTGCTGCTTTTCGGAGTGTTCCAGGTGCTGCGCGGCCGCTTCAAAGTGCCGGGCGTTCTGTTCTGGAGTTTCATCCTGGTGTTCGCGCTCGTGCGCATCCCGCTCGACCTGACGCGCGCGTACGAAACCGACGCCGTGCTGCTGCGGGCCGGAACGCTCGACATCACGGAGAGTCAGCTCATGAGCCTCGGGATGATCCTGTTCGGCGTCCTCATGATCCTGCGACTTCGCCGCACGGCTTCGCTGGCTGGCCCGCCCCGGCCCCGTCCGCTGGACGGGGCGCCCTCCGAGCGCACATGACCCCGGAAGGGCCCGTGCGCTCAACGGGTCCGGTTGTGCGGCTCGCGGTCCTGGGAGACCCGATCGCGCATTCGCGCTCGCCCGAGCTCCACCGCGCTGGATGCGCTGCGTTAGGTCTCGCGTGCGAGTCCGTGGCCTTGCGCACCCCGCTCGCCGAGCTCCACGTGACGCTCGCTCGCCTCGCGGCCGAGGGCTACACCGGCTGCAACCTGACGATGCCGCTGAAAGCCGCGGCGCTCGGTTGGGTTCGGGAGGCGAGTCCGGCCGCGCGTCGCGCCCACTCCGTGAACACCATCTCGTTCGCTCCCCATTGCGCGCGCGGCGACACCACGGACGGCGACGGATTCCTGGACCTCCTGCGCGCGTTGGACCGCGATCCCACTCGCGCCCGGGTGACGCTCCTGGGCTCGGGTGGCTCGGCGCGGAGCCTGGCGGCGGCCCTGGCCGAACACGGACGCGGTGCGCACGTCGTGTCACGGCGCGCGCCCGGGACGAATCCGGACTGGGGGGGCGTCGCGCTCGCGAGTTGGTGCGCTTGGGCTTCACCCGAGGCGCGCTCGGAACTCCTGGCAGCGGATGTGGTGGTGAATTGCACGCCGCTGGGTACCGCCGACCCACCCGTGCCAGCCGACGAGATCGGACGCAACACGCTCGTGGTGGATCTCACGTACGGCGCCGACGTGACGGCCTGGGTCCAGCAGGCGAGAGCCTCCGGGCTCGAGGCGGTGGATGGCCTGGGCCTGCTCGTTCACCAGGCGCGCCGATCGCTCGCGATCTGGCTAGAGCGCGATGTGCCGCTGGCGCCCATGGCGGCAGCCGTCGGGTGGCCGCGCTGAGGCGCCGGCGCCCCCTCGCGAACACCCCGTCATCCATCGAGCCGACCGCCCCAGGCCTCCAGCACGTGGTGCTGCGTGCGCTCGGACCGCTTCGCTCAACCCTTGCGGACGTGCTCGAGTTTCTGCTTCCGCAACGCTGCCCGGGGTGCGGCGTCCCGGCGGACCCTGCGAGACTCCTGTGCGCGAGCTGCATCGAGCGACTTCCCGTCCTCGACGTCCCGATCTGCGCGCGCTGCCTCCG
>JAHFBW010000128.1 GCA_023249845.1 Candidatus Eiseniibacteriota bacterium | reverse complement strand
GCTTCATCGCGCGGCGCTCGCACTGGGCGGGTTCGGACCTTCCCGGCGTTTCACTCACCTCGCGGGGGCCGGGCATGCGGCCGAGGCCCTGCGCGAGGCCGATCGCGCGCTCGACCTGGAAGCCGACATCGCGTTGGTGATCGAGGCGTCGCGTGTGGCGAGCACGCAGCCTCCGGAGATCGCTTCAGCGTGGGAAGAGCGCGCCGGGCGCCTGCTGCTCGAACGCGGCCGGTACCGCGAAGCCATCCCGCACCTGGAGAACGCGCTCCATGCATCCGTAGTCGATCCCGCGCGCGCTCGCCGGGCGCACGCGCTCTCGAGCGCGTACCTGCGCACCGGCATGCACGCGCAGCTGGGCGAGCTGCTCGGCCAGGCGCTCGCGACGCCGCTTCCCGATCGCGAGCGCGCGATGCTGCTGGCGAACGAGGCGATGCGGCGCTCGTTCGCCGGAGAGGCCGCCGGCGCCGAGGTCGCCGCCCGCGAGGCGCTCGCGACCGCGCAGCGATCGGGGGACGGAGAGGCGGAGTCGATCGCATCGCTCACGCTCGGCGACCTGCGTCGTGTGCAGGGGCGTCTCGACGACGCCCAGGCGTTGGCCGAACGAGCCGACGCGGCCGCGACGCGAGCGGGCTACGCGCTGGGACGACTGCGCGGCACGGGCTTGCGCGCGCTCACGGCAGCGCTTCGGCGTGATGCCGCCGAGGCAGAGCGCCTCTATCGAGCATCGCTCGCGGAGGCCCGCGGGATCGGAGCGAAACTCGCCGAACAGGAGTTGGCCGCGAATCTCGCCTGGGTGCTGGTCGAGACCGGTCGCTGGACCGAAGCGGGCGAGGTCATGGCGGACTCGTTCCGCGTGGCCCTGGAGGAAGGCTGGCCGGGCGCCGTTTCAGTCTCCCTTGTGAACCTCACGCTCGTCCACGCGCTCACCGGGCGAGTCGCGCGCGCCGCGCGCCAGGCGAAGGTCGCGTTGCGCATGGTGCGGAAGCACGAGCGCGCCGCCGAGGCGTACGCGTGGCGCGCGCTCGCCACGACGCTTCGCGTGGCCGGGCGGCCGCGCGCGGGTCTGCGCGCTGCGCGTCGCGCGCTGCAGCTGGCCGAGCGCGGAGCGGCCGGCCCCGAGCTGGCGTGGTGTCGGATCGAGTACGGCCGGGCCTGCGTGGCCCTGGGGCGCTGGCCCGAGGCCGGAACCGTCTGGGAGCGTGGGCTCGCCGAGAGCGCAGGGGATTCGCTCCCGACGCCGATCCTCGCCGTCGGCGTGGGTCGCGCCGCGATCCGCGCCGAACAACTCGAGGTCGCCGCCGCCCGACTTGAGGAATCCGCGACCTGGGTCGAGGGCAGGAGCGCGCCATACGCGGTTGCGCATGTCCACCAGCTTCGCGCCGAGTGGGCGCTGGCCAGTGCCCGCGCCGAGGACGGCGCCGCGAACGCTGGGAGGGCCCTCGCGGGATTCAACGCTCTGCCAGCGCCCGCGGACGCTGCAGCCGCGGCACTCGAGTTCGCGCGCATCGCCACGCGCGCGGGGCTCGCCGCGCGCACGCCGGTGAGCGAATGGTTGCGCGCGGCAGCGTCCGGGTTCGAGCGGTTGGGCGACCATCGTCAGCGCGAACGCACGCTCGCGCTGGCCGTGGATTGGCATCGCAGGTATGCGCCCGCAGGTTCGGACGTCGCCCGTGACCGCGACCTGCTCGAATCGGTGACGCGCCTGCTGGATTCCCAGCCGGAGATCGGCGAGCTCTCACGGCGCGCCATGCGCCTCGCCGTGGAACAGCTCGACGCGGAGCGAGGCGTGCTCGTGCTGGTGGACGAGGCGAGCGGTGAATCCCGCCCGGTCGTGGAGCACGGTGCCGTCGATGCGGCCACGCGCGATCAGGCGCTCAGCTACAGCCGGGAAGTCGTCGCGCGCGTGGCCAAGAGCGGGGGCAGCTACCTGGCGGGGGATCTCGCGAGCGAGCCCGAGGCCCTGTCCAGAAGCATGCTCGAGCTGGGACTCCGCTCGATCCTGTGCGTTCCGATGTTCGTCGCGAGCAAGGTCGTAGGTGTGGTGTACCTCGATGATTCGCGTCGAGCCCAGGCGTTCGGGGACGCCGAACGCGGCCTGCTCGAAGGTTTCGCGCACCTGCTCGGCGTGGCCATCGAAAACAGTCGTGGACACGAGCGCGTACGAAGGGCGAACGAGCAGCTCGTGGGCGAGAACCTGTCCTTGCGCCGGGAGGTGAGCAAGCGCTTCCGGCCGCAGCACTTCATCGGAGCGAGCAGCGCGATGCAACGAGTCCTCGCCCTGGTCGAGCGCGCGGCGGCGGTGCCGAGCACCGTGCTCATCACCGGCGAGAACGGCACGGGCAAGGAGATGATCGCCCGCCTCCTGCACTATTCCGGCCCTCGCGCCATGCAGCCGTTCGTAGCGGTGAACTGTGGCGCCATCACGCCCACCCTGATCGAGAGCGAACTCTTCGGCATCCTTGCCGACGTCGCCACCGGCGTTCGGGCCCGAGCCGGCCGATTCGTGGAAGCGAATGGTGGCACGCTGTTCCTGGACGAGATCGGGGACATGCCTCTCGCGCAGCAAGTGGCGCTCCTGAGCGTGCTCGCGAATCGCAAGGTCTCACCGGTCGGGAGCGGGCGCGCCGTGGACGTGGACGTGCGCGTCATCGCGGCCACGAATCGAGATCTCGCCAAAGCCATCACCGAGGGCCGGTTTCGCGAGGATCTGTGGTACCGACTGAACGTGGTGCCCATCGAGATGCCACCCCTTCGCGATCGGAAGGCCGACATCCCGGCGTTGGCGCAGCACTTCGCGGCGGTGTTCGCCGCGCAGCAGGGTCGGGAGGTGCCGCAACTTTCGGAGAGCCTGCTCGCGGTCCTCATGCAGAGCGATTGGCCCGGGAACGTGCGGGAGCTGCAGAACTATATCGAGCGGCTCATGGCCATGACCGGAGGCGGCGTCCTGCATCCGAAGCCACTGCCCAGCGATCTCGAGCGTCGGAGCCGCTCGCGGCTCTCGCATGCCGAACGCGCGCGACCCCTGAGCGACCTCGTTTCCGAGCTCGAGCGACGGCAGGTGCAGGGAGCGCTCGAACGAAACGACGGCAACCAGAGCCGCGCGGCCCGCGAGCTGGGGCTCACCGAACAGTCGCTCCGATACCGACTTCGCAAGTACGCGATCGCGAAGTCGCGCCGTTTTCGGCGATTGCGCTGATTTCGGCGAATTAAGTCACGAGCGAATAGCAGCAATGACTTGGCCGCTTATCGCTGGCTTGGACTCGCCGATTTCAGCGAACAAGCCCGGAATGTCGCGTCTGGAATCCAGACGCTGGACTCCATCCAACTCACAGGGCCACATATGTTTGCGAGCTCGACACGGGAGACTCGCTCTGCTGGCACGGGTCTAGCGTTGGGGAGTCGAATAATCCCCCGATGTCGCCAACGCTAGGAGGCACCGATGAACCGCTCAGCCCTGTCGTCGATCTTCGCCACCGTCGTGTTGCTTACGATCGCACCTGCCAGTGCCCGGTCCCAGACCCAGCCCGTGTCGAGCGGGGGCGGAGTCGTTGTGCAGCTCGAGCCCGAGGCCGCCCAGGTCACGCGCCCGTGGAACCTGTTCGAACGTTTCCGTGGACCTATGGCGTGGAGCCTCCGCCCTGGGTCGCCCGCCGTCGCGATGACCCGATGGCAGATCGGTCTGACGCCGACGCGGGCGACTGGACGGGCGCTCGTGCGCCGCGACCGAGTCCGCCACCCGTAAGGTTTCATACAGGTGGCCATGAAGGCGGGGCGGGGGATGCAGGGGGTGTCTTCCGCTCCCCTTCGACTCGGAGTGGAACATCGTGACCTCGAACGCTGATCGGATGTCGCGCCCGGACGATCTCGACGTCTCATCCCCGGCCCGCGAGCCCGCTGCGAACGTCGCCGGCGCCTGGCAGGTCCTGCTGGCGATGACGGAGTCCGACGAGCGAATGCGTGCCGTCTCCTCGCTCGTCTCGCTCGGCTGTCTCGTGAGTCTCGCGGGAACAGTGATGGAACTCCTCGATGTCGTTCGCCGGCGCTCGCCCGACCTCGTGCTCGTGCAGAGCGGATTCGGGCGCGAGGGGGGCGCGGACTGGGTCGCCATGTTGCGCCAGGAGGCGCCGGAACTGCCGCTGCTCATGCTTCCGGCGAACCCGAACTGGCCCGAACCGGGAGCGACTGGCGATCCCCCGCCCGCGATCCGTGAGCTGATTCGCGAGGCCGAACGTCTGCTCGGAGCGAGGGTCGCGCACAGGGCAACCGTGCGTCGGAAGGCTCACGAACGCCCGTCATTCGACCCGTTCCTGGGCAAGAGCGTCGCAATCCGCCGACTCGCGGAGGAGGCGCACAAGGCGCTCGTCTCGGAGAGCCCCGTGCTCATCGAGGGCGAGACCGGGTCCGGAAAGGGAGTGCTCGCCGCGTGGATCCACCGCGAGGGTCCGCGGGCACAATCGGCGTTCATCGACCTGAACTGTGCCGGCTTCTCGCGCGAGCTCATGGATTCCGAACTCTTCGGGCACGAGCGCGGCGCGTTCACCGGCGCGATCACCGCGAAACCGGGGCTGCTCGAAGTGGCGGACCAGGGAACACTCTTCCTCGACGAGATCGGCGACATGGATGTCCCCATCCAGGCCAAGCTGCTCAAGATCATCGAAGAGAAACGCTTCCGGCGAATCGGCGACACACGGGAGCGGCGGGCCGACGTCCGCATCATCGCGGCCACGCACCACGACCTGCCCCAGCTTGTCCGCGAGGGCCGATTCCGCGAGGACCTGTTCTACCGGATCGGCGTGCTCTCACTTCGCATCCCGCCGCTGCGCCGCCGCCGCGCCGACATCGGGGCGCTGGCAGCACGCATCGTCGAATCGCTCGCTCGCGACCTCGATCGGCCACTGCCCGAGATCTCGCGAGCCACGGTGCGCGAACTCGAGCTCCGGCCGTGGCATGGCAACCTGCGCGAACTCCGGAACACGCTCGAGCGCGCCCTCCTCGCCGTGGAGTCCGGTCCAATCGAACCCCGCCACCTCGAGCCCGAGCGTCCGGCCACGACCGCGGGTGGGACGCTGGAGGCGATGGAGCGCGCCTACATCCAGCACGTCTTGGACGAGGAGCAGCACGTTGAGCGGGCGGCGGAACGGCTTGGGATCCCGCGCAGCACGTTCTACCAGAAGCTACGCGCACTCGGGCTCTCGCCCCGCCGGTGAGCCCACGGGCGCTTTGGGCCCACCCCCCTTCCCAACCGAGCCCCGCGAGACCGCCACTTGTGGAACGCCTGCCGGACCTCCTAACGTGGCGCGTTCGTGACGCCCCCTCGTCCCGCTATCCCGGAGATTCGTTGGTCCGATCGCCGATCCGCCGCGTACTGCCGGTGATGAAGGACTTGCTCGGGAGCCGCCCGTGAGTGAGTTGGAGCGGGATCTGGGCTGCCTTGCGCGCATGGCGGCGAGGGACTCCTCCGCGCTCGCGGAGCTCTACGACCGATACGCCGACCTCCTCTACTCCGTGGCGGCGCGCATCGTGGGGGCGGGGGCGGACGCGGAGGAAGTGTTGCAGGACACCTGGGTGCAGGCCTGGCGGAGCGCGGACCGCTTCGACCCCGCCCGCGGCACGGTGGGAGCCTGGCTCGTGACCATCGCGCGCAGCCGGGCGCTCGACCGTGTCCGCAGCATGGGAGCGCGGCGCCGGGCCGAGACCGCGGCCGCCGCGGAAGCGGTCGCCGAGCCCGCGCCCATAGCACCCGATCCGGCGACGGGCTATGCGCGGCGCATGCTCAAGCAGGACGTGGCCTCTGCCATGACCGCGCTCGCGCCGCAGCAGCGGCAGGTCGTGGAACTCGCCTACTTCGAAGGACTCTCGCAGACGGAGATCGCGACGCGACTGGATGCTCCGCTCGGCACCGTGAAGTCGTGGACCCGGCAAGCGCTCTTGAAGCTGCGCGAGCGAGTGCCCGTGGAGGGATTGCCTTGAGCCGCCATCGCGACGAGCACCTGGACCTCTGCGCCGCCCTCGTGCTGGGCGTGCTCGACGAGGCCGACCGCGCCGAGCTCGAGTCGCACCTCGCGACGGGTTGCGACGTCTGCCTCGCGGAGCTGCGCGCGCTATCCGCAGGCGTCACCGCGCTCGCGATTTCGGCGCCGGCGCTGCGCGCGCCGACCGCTGTGCGCGAGCGCGTGCTGGCCGCAGTGGCGGGCGAACACCGGGAGCCGCCCGCGCAGCACCCCGAGGGCACGCACTCGCCTGTTCTGTCCTTGCCCGAGCGCCCTCGCTGGACCGTGGCCACATGGACTTGGGCGGCGGCGGCGGCGGTGCTTGCCGTGGCGGGCGTCGTCGCGTGGCAGCGCGGCATCGCGCTCGACCGCAGCCTCGCCCTCGCCCGCGTCCGCGAGGCCTCGCTCGAGCGCACGCTCGAAGCGGAGCGAGCATGGGCAGGCTTGCTCGCCGCGCCGGGCGCCCGAGTCGTTCGACTCGCCGCGACGCCCGCCGGCGACAGCACGCTCGCCGCGCAAGTGATCTACGATCCCGCCTCACGCCGCGCCGTGGTCACGGCCGAGCGCCTGAAGCCTCCTGCCGAGCGCGCCTACGAGTTGTGGGCGATCACAGCCTCCGGACCCACGAGCCTCGGCGTCGTCCAGGCGGACCCGTCCGGCCGCGTCGTGGTAAGGCTCGAGCAGGTGGGTGGAGCCGAGGCGATCGCAGCGTTCGCATTCTCACTGGAAGCTCGCGGCGGATCCCCCGACCGCCATAAGCCCAATGGCCCTGTTGTTCTGGTAGGCAACGTCGGCGGCTAGCTGACGGCTGGGGGATCCATGCTCCACGACATCCTGCGCCACAGCGTCACTCGAGTGGGCGTCGTACTCCTCGTCCTGGCGCCACCTGTCCACGCGCACCAGTACTGGCTCTCGCCCTCCAACTATTCGCCTGCTCCAGGCGAGCTCGTGGACGTTCGTGCCTACTCCGGCACCGGCTTCCGGGGCGAGGCGAAGCGCTGGTCGCCCGCTCGCTGCGTGGAGTTCTCGACGTTCAGTTACCGTGCGTTCTCGCTCTCGACGCTGGTGCGCGAGGACAGCCTGGTGTGGGCGCGCAGCGCGTTCTCGGATCCCGCTGGCACGTGGCTCCAGTACCAGTCGAATCACGCGTCCATCGAACTCCCGGCCGCGGAGTTCGACGCCTACCTCGAGACGGAGGGCCTGACCGGTCCACTCGCCGAGCGGCGCCGCGCGCCGCGCGAGGGGGCGGTGCGCGAGCGGTATCGCCGGTGCGCGAAGGTGTGGTTCGCGGGTCGCGATGAGCGGCGCGCCACGCGGGCCCTGGGCCAGCCGCTCGAGCTGGTTCCGCTCTCGGCGCCGGGTGCGTCGCCCGTTCTGCGCCTGCGCGTCCTGTGGCTCGGGAGACCGCTTGCCGGCGCCACCGTCAAGGCGTGGCGCCAGCCGTGGGGGACGGGCGGCGGGACGCGCGCGATCGAAGACCGCGATTCCGTCGGGGCGGCCCAGCGCGAACGCAGCGACGCGCGCGGTGAGGTGAGCCTCGACGTCGCGGCTCCCGGCGAGTGGCTCGTGAGCACCGTGCACATGGTGCCCAGCACGGACCGCGCCGCCGCCGACTGGGAGAGCACTTGGGCCTCGCTCACGTTCGGCAGGCGAGAGTCCGCGGCGGGTGCCCGTCGCGGCATGAGCGCGCCGAGCGACACCCGCGTCTCGGAGGGCGTCGGCTCGCGGCGCGATCAACGCGTCCCTTGAGCCGTCGAGGGCCGACGTGGCGCGGGCGATTCCTGGCGCTGGCACTTGCGTGCGGCTTGGCCGCGACGCACGTGTCGGCGCACGACGTGTCGTACGCCCACCTCGAGCTTCGCTGGTCCGACGATCGCGTGCGTACGGCGCTCACCGCCCACCAGGACGACGCCGCGCTCGTGCTCCGCGTGCCCGTGCCGGCGTGGTTCCTGGAAGCCGCGTTCGTCGAACGCGCGGGTCCGGCGCTGGCGGAATCGCTCCGCACGCGCTGGAGCGTATCGGCCGACGGCACGCCGCTCGCGTGGCGCTACGTGCGGGCCATCCCCGATCCTCGCGGGCGGGGCATGCAGATCTTGGGCGAGGCGATGCTCGTGAAGCCGGCGGCGTCGCTCGAGGTGCGAGGTCCGCTGTTCCCTGAGAGCGCCGGGCACGAGACGTTCCTCACCGTGTATCGCGGCGACCGGCTGCTCCGACAGGACGTGCTCGACGCCGATCGCCGCGTCGCGCGCGTGTTCGCCTCCGGTACTCCCGGCACCCTCGCCGTGCTGCGTACGTTCGTGCCCGCGGGTGTCCACCACATCGCGATCGGACCCGATCACATCCTGTTCGTGCTGGGCCTGCTGCTGCTCGGCGGTTCGCTCCGGCGACTGCTGCGCGTCGTCACCGCGTTCACGATCGCGCACAGCCTCACACTTTCGCTCGCGGCCTTGGGGCTGGTGCGCGTCCCGGGCCGTCTCGTGGAGCCGATCATCGCGCTCTCCATCGTGTTCGTGGCCGTGGAAACATTGCGCGCGCGTGGCGCGAAACGCGACGTGCGCGCGTGGCTG
>JAHFBW010000409.1 GCA_023249845.1 Candidatus Eiseniibacteriota bacterium | reverse complement strand
TGCTGGCGTTGAACGGCATTCTGATCGTGCTGCTGCAGCCGTTCCTGTCGCCGTTCCTCACCCGCCGGAATCGTTCGCGCACGCTCGCGGCCAGCACGGTGCTGGTCGGAATCGGCTTCGGACTGAACGCATTTGCGCGCACGGCGCCGCTCTACGCTCTCGGCGTCATCGTGTGGACCGTGGGCGAGATCGGCGTGCTCCCGGTGACCAGCGCGCTGGTGGCAGACCTGGCACCGCCGGAGATCCGTGGCCGCTATCAGGGCGCGTACGGACTCTCGTTCAGCCTCGCCGTGACCGCCGCCCCCGCGCTGGGCACACTCGTGATGCAGCGCTCGGGCGAGGCTGCGCTCTGGGGCGGCTGCCTCGGCCTCGCGCTGCTCATCGCCGGCGGCCACCTGGCGCTGGCGCGAAGGCTGGCGAGGACGAGAGATCTGCGCGCGGGCGGCACGGCCGTCGGCTGAGCACGGGAGCGGAAGCCGCGCTCCGCTCAGCTTCGCCGATCCGTCGCCATACGCCAGGCGCCCCGAACGAACAGCCCGGCGCCGGCCGCGCCGAACCACCACCCGAGCAACGCCCCCGCTGCAAGCAGCGCGAGTCCGCCGGCGGCGAGCGCGGGCCCCGGAGTGCGGGGCAGCACCGGCACCGGGTCCGGAGCGGGTACCGCGGCTGCGGGGTTGCCGCGCAGCAGTGCCATCGCGAACACGACGCCGGCCAGCATCAGCAGCAGCGAGCCATATGTCGCCACGCGGTTCAGTCCCTCCCACCCCATCGCCGCAGGATAGGTGTGGATCCTGCGCGGCATCCCGGCCAGGCCGAGCGCGTGCATGGGCAGGAATGTCACGAACGCGCCCGCGAGCGTGAGTGCAAAGTGCCAGCGGCCGAGTCGCGCATCCAGCGAACGACCCAGAAGCCGGGGCGCGTACTGATAAACACCCGCGAGCAATCCGAACCCGACGCCGCCGAACAACATCTCGTGCGCGTGCGCAACGCCGAAGGTCGTGCCCGTCTGCCGAACCGAGGCGGGCTCGAGTGCCAAGGGCAACGTGCTGAACGCCCCGGTCATCACCAGCGCCGCCATGCCGAGCGCGAACAGCAGCGCCGGGCTCGCGGCGAGCGGCCGGCCCCACAGCGTCGCCAGCCAGTGGAACACGGCCGTGCTCGCCGCGAGCGCCATGAGCGCACCGGCTAAGGGCAGCGCTGCGCGTGCGAACGAAGCGCCGGCGGGCGTGAGCTGGGCGAGCCAGGACAGCGTCCCTGCCACGCCCAGCGCCAGGCTCCACGCGCGCACCACGCCGCGACCGTGCAGCGGGCGTCCTGCCGCGCTCACCACGACCTCGGTTGCGAGCCCCATGGCGGGCAGCAGCAGCAGCACGATCTGCGGGTGACCGAGCAGCGCGGTGAGCCGCGGCCACAGCGTGGGATCGGCGCCGGATTCCGGAGCGAAGAGGCTGCCGCCGAGCAGCCGGTCCCGCTCGAGCAGCACCAGCCCCAGGCAGAGTGCCGGGAACGCCAGCAGCCCGAGTCCGCCGGCGATGAGCCCGTTCCACGCCAGCGGCGACGACTCACCGAGCGACCGGCCCTTCGCGCGTCGCGTCAACACCGTGGCCACGATCTCCAACGCCACGCATGTCGCCGCCAGCGCCACCAGGGCGAGCCCGATCGCCCACCAGTCGACACCGCTGGCACGGAATGCGAACGACCCCAGTTGGACGGTCTCGCGCGGCACCCATTCCAGCGACGTCATGCTGGCGCTGCCCAGCATCCCCGCGCTCGAGGTTCCACCCAGCGCCAGCCCCGCGTGCAGCACCACCGCACCCAAAGCCCACAGCGAGGCGCCAAACGCGGAGAGTCGCGGGAGCGCCGTGCGGCCGTCACCGAGACGCGCCGGCACGAGCAGCAGGAACATGCCCATGGCCGCCGGCAGCACGCACAGGAACAGCATGCTCACGCCGTGCAGCGTGAGCACCTGGTGATAGACGGAGGCGTCGAGCAGCCGGTGCTCCGCGCGCGACAACTGCGCTCGCAACGCCACCGCCTCGAGCCCGCCCAGCGCGAACCCCGCGAGGCTCAAGCCCAGGAGCAGCCGTCCGACGTGCGTGGAGTCGACGCGCGAAAAGGGCGCGGGGCGCCGCGCCCGCGCGCTCGACAGGGGTTCGACCACGCTCACTTGAGGCTCTGCAGCCAGGCCACGAGCGGCTGCATGTCGCGTTCCGGGACCGGGAAGCCGGGCATGGTCGAGCCCTGCTTGAGTGTGCTCGCGCCTCGGATCCAGCGCGCGAGCGAGCTGTCCGATCGCTCGAACATGCCGCCCGCGATGCTGGCT
>JAHFBW010000408.1 GCA_023249845.1 Candidatus Eiseniibacteriota bacterium | reverse complement strand
GTTCGTGGGCTCCTGACCCACCGGCCCCATGCCGCCCATGATCATGGACGTGCTGTACAGGCAATCCACCCAGTGCGGGATGCCGACCAGCCAGTGGTAGCCCGCCATGCCGAGCAGCAGCGCCACCGCCAGCACCACCGCGGTCAGGGCCGTGCTGGCCAGAATGCGCTGCCGGAACACCTCCGGCGGCGCGAGCGGCTCGAGCATGTGCTCGTAGCGAAAACTGCTCCGATGTCGCCGCATCATGGCACCAGCACCACCTTCCCGAAATGCTCGCGAGCTTCGATGCGTTCGTGCCCTCTCCGCGCCTCGGCGAGCGGCAGCACGGAGTCCACCACCGGACTGAGCGCGCCGCTCGCGATGTGCCTGAGCGCGTCGTTCAAGTCGGAACGCCGGCCCATCCACGAGCCGAGCAATGCCAGGTGGCGGCCGAACAGCAGGTTCAGGTCCAGCGTCACCTTGCCACCGGTGGTGGCACCACACGTCACCAGCCGCCCATCGCGCGCGAGCGCCGCCACGCCGGCCTCGAACACGCGGCCGCCGACATGCTCCACCACCACGTCCACGCCCTTCCGGCCGGTGAGCGCGCGCGCGCGCTGCGCGATGTCCTCGTGCGTGTGATCGATAGTCTCGTGCGCCCCCAGCTCGCGCGCCCGGGCCAGCTTGGGCGCACTGCCCGCGGTGGCGATGACGCGCGCGCCGTGCAGCCGCGCGACCTGCACCGCGGCGCTGCCCACGCCGCTGCCCGCGCCGATCACCAGCACGTCGTCTCCGGCGCGCACACGCGCGCGCGTCACCAGCATGTGCCACGCGGTGAGGAACACGAGCGGCACCGCCGCCGCCTGCTCCCAGGACAGGTTCTCGGGGTAGGGCAGGCAGTTCGGCGCCGGCACCACGACGTACTCGGCATAGCCGCCGTTGCGCTTCCGACCGAGCACGTCGTAGCTGCGGCACAGGTGGTCGTCGCCGTTCGCGCATGCGGGACAGGTGCCGCACGACAAGGTCGGATTCACGAGTGTTTTTTGACTTGCCGCAACGTTGGTCACGCCTGCGCCTATTGCCACGACCTCTCCGGCGACGTCATTGCCGAGGATGTGCGGCAGCTCGGGCTCGAGTCCCGGCAGGCCGCCGCGCACCCACAGGTCGAGGTGGTTGATGCCGCACGCGCGCACGCGCACCAGCACCTCGCCGGGGCCGGCCACGGGCTCGGGGCGCTCGCCGTACGTGAGCACGTCCGGCCCGCCGAAACGGTCGAAGGTCACCGCTTTCATGCGACGCCTCTCTCGCGCGGGCGGCGCGCCCTATCCCGCGACGCGTTCGCGCTATTCGTCATACAGCACCGTCGGCTCCTCGTAGAAGCGCACCTCGCGCCGGGCGAGCCGCTCCGAGGTCCACTGGGCGAGCCACGCGTTTTTCTCATCCAGAGACTTCCGTGTGTCCTCGCACAGCGCCACCGGGATGTTCACGCGCAGCGCGCGCCAGCGGATCAGGTGGCGCGTGATCCCGGCCGGCAGGAACTCGCCGGCGCTGGCGAGGTCGATGACCTCGGCCGGGTCGTAGCGCGGGAAGATCACCAGAGCCTGCACCTCCGGGTGATCCTTCCGCGCCGCGGTGAGCGAATCGGTGGTGACCCGCGTGTACGACACGCGGTCCTGGTACAGGTGCACCAGCGAGTTGAGCAGTTCGTTCCGTTCGTGCAGCGTGCGCCCGCCGCGCACCACCAGCACGTCGTCGTCGTGGAGCACCACGCACGCCAGCGCCTCGCGGCGCGCGAGCAGCGCGCGCGCGTGCACGCGGTCGTGGTGGCCGAGCTCCACGCCGGTGAGGCCGGAGAGCCCGCGCTCGAGCACCTCGCGCGCGTCGTCGGTGAGCGCGTGGAACCAGGTGTGCAGCTCCACGAACGGCGATTCGTAGCGCACTACCTGCACGATCAGATGCGGCCAGCCCGCGGCGCGCGCCGCGGTGCTGCGATTGGCGCCGTCCAGCACGACGAAGCGCGGCTCCACGCGCATGCCGTCGCCGACCTGGGTGACGATGGGCGGGTTCTTGAGCGAGCCGCTGTCGCGCAGTCGCAGGACCAGTGGCCCGGTGCGCTGGAGGTCGTGGTATTCGTGGGGGAAGACGGTCTCGGTGGACACGAAGCGCAGGTCGGGCAGGCGGAAGTCAGGCTGGCTCATGGCGGCGGGACTGTAGCGCAAGGCCGGCCTGCCGCGCAGTTCGCGCGGTGATAGCCTGCGCGCCATGTCGACCCGTGCGAGAACAAGCGTGAGCCTCCTGGTTCTGCTGCTGGCGTGGGCGGCGCGCGCGGACCCGGCTCCGCGCC
>JAHFBW010000407.1 GCA_023249845.1 Candidatus Eiseniibacteriota bacterium | reverse complement strand
GACGCCATCGTCACCGGGGTGCGCGCCTACAACACGCGGCCGCGGCTGCGCACGCTGCAGCCGCGGCTCTTGGACTGGGTGGCGAAGGGCGGCGCGCTGGTGGTGCAGTACGTCACCACGGCGGACGGGCCGGTCGACTACCTGGGACCCTTGCCGTTTCGCGTCTCGCGCGATCGCGTCACGGTGGAGGACGCACCGGTCACGTTCTTGAAGCCGACGCATCGCCTGCTCAACGTACCCAACAAGCTCGGGCCGTCGGACTTCGCTGGCTGGGTGCAGGAGCGCGGGCTCTATTTTGCGAGCCAGTGGGATCCCAACTACGACACGGTGCTCGGCAGCCACGATCCCGGCGAGCCGTCGCGCGACGGCGGGCTGCTGTACGCGAAGCACGGGGCCGGCGAGTTCGTCTACTGCGGCTACGCGCTGTTCCGCCAGGTGCCCGCCGGCGTGCCCGGCGCGTGGCGGCTGCTCGCGAACCTGTGCAGCGGCTCGCGCGTGCGCTTCCCGTGAGCGCGGAGCCGGCCGACCCCGCTGCCCGTCCGCCGCTCGGCGGCTGGGGCCGCGCCTACGCAGTGGTGATCGCCGCGCTGGCGCTGGGCCTGGTGCTGCTGGCGTGGCTCACGGAGCGCTACCGGTGATCCGCACCGGCGACGCATGGGTGCTGGTCACCTCGCTCGTCGCGCTGGTGGTGTATGGCCTGGTGCGCGCCCGCGGCACGCGCGACCTGAGCGGCTTCCTCGTCGCCGGCCGGAGCATGCCCTGGCCGATGGTGGCGCTGTCTGTGATGGCGACGCAGGCGAGCGCGGTGACGTTCATGGCCACGCCGGGCCAGGGCTACGTCGGCGGGCTGTCGTTCGTGCAGTTCTACTTCGGCCTGCCCGTGGCCATGGTGGTGCTGTGCGCGACGCTGGTGCCGCTCTACCAGCGACTGCGCGTGCGCACGGCCTACGAGTTCCTCGAGCAACGCTTCGACGGCAAGACTCGCACGCTGGCAGCCGCGCTGTTCCTCACGCAGCGAGGGCTCGCCGCCGGCATCACGCTGTACGCGCCGGCGCTCGTGCTGTCGGTGATCCTCGGCTGGGATGTCGGGTTCACCTGCGCGCTGCTCGGCGCGCTGGTGGTGGGGACCATCGTGCTCGGCGGTTCGCGGGCCGTGGCGTCGGCGCACGCGCTCCAGTTCTGCATCATCATGGGCACGATGGCGCTGGCGTTCGTGCTGGTGCTGCGCGCGCTGCCGCACGGCGTGGGGCTCGGTGACGCGCTCACGCTGGCGGGTGCCGCGGGCAAGCTGCACGCCGTGGACACCCGCTTCGATCCCGCGAGTCGTTACAATCTCTGGGCCGGACTGCTCGGCGGGTTCTTCCTGCAGATGTCCTACTTCGGCACCGACCAGTCGCAGGTGGGCCGCATCCTGACGGCCCGCTCGTCGCACCAGAGCAAGCTCGGACTGCTCCTGAACGGCCTCGTCAAGGTGCCGATGCAGTTCGCCATCCTGCTGCTTGGCGTCCTGGTATTCGTGGCCTACCAGTTCGAGCCGGCGCCGGTGTTCTTCAACCCCGCCGAGGTGGCGAAGGCCGACGCCGGGCCGCACGCTGCGGAATGGCGTGCGGCCGAGCGCGACTGGAATGCGGCTCGCGGAGCCCTGGCGCGCGCGAACATCACGGCGCTGGCGGCGTCACGCGCCAGGGATGCGTCCGCCGCGCTCGCGGCACGTGCGCAGGCGCGCGCCGCCGACGCCAGCGCCACGGCCGCACGTGGCCGCGCCATCGCCGCGCTCACGGCGACGGACCGGCACGCCAACACCAACGACACCAACTACATCTTCCTCACCTACGTGCTGTCGCACCTGCCGGTCGGCGTGGTGGGGCTGGTGCTGGCGGCGATCTTCGCCGCGTCCATGAACTCGAGCATGTCGGAGCTCAACGCGCTCGCATCGACCAGCGTGGTGGACGTGGTGCAGCGCCTGCCGTGGCGCGTGGGGGAGGAGGCGCTGCTCGGCTGGTCGCGCGGCGCGACACTGTTTTGGACGGTGTTCGCGGTGGCGTTCGCGCAGTTCGCCGGCCGGCTCGGCTCGCTGGTCGAGGCGGTGAACGTGATGGGTTCGCTGTTCTACGGCGCCATCCTCGGCATCTTCCTCACCGCGTTCATGGTCAAGCGGGCGGGCGGCACGGCGGTGTTCATCGCGGCGCTCGTGGGCGAGGCGGCGGTCGTGGCGTGCTGGCGGCTCACGACGCTGTCGTTTCTGTGGTGGAATCTCATCGGCTGCGTCGCAACGATCGCCGTGGCGGCGCTGCTGTCGAGGCGCTGGCCCCGGCAGCAGCCCGCCTGA
>JAHFBW010000406.1 GCA_023249845.1 Candidatus Eiseniibacteriota bacterium | reverse complement strand
AGACGCCCATCCGCGCGCTGCTGGCGGTGCCGCTCAAGGTGGACGGACGCGTCACCGGCATGATGGCGGTGAGCAACGCGCAGCCGGGCCGCGTGTGGACCAAGCTCGAGGTGCAGCTCCTGAGCATCGTGGCCAGTCACTCCGCGGGCGTCGTCGAGAAGGCGCGCCTGCGCGTGGAGGCGGAGGAGAAGCGCCGGCTCGAGATGGAGAAGGAAGCGCTCGAGAAGGAACTCATGGTGGCACGCGACATCCAGATGCAGCTGGTCCCCGACGCGCCCATGCGGCTGGGAGGCTGGAACGTGGAGGGCAAGCTCATCCCCGCGCGGCAGGTGGGCGGCGACTTCTACGACTACTTCGCCATCGACGACAGCCGCGCCGTGGTGGTGATCGCCGACGTGTCGGGCAAGGGCGTGCCGGCGGCGCTGCTGGTGTCCACCGTGCAGAGCGCGGTGCGCGCGTTCGCCGACGGACGACTCTCGCCCAAGCTGCTCGTCGACCAATTAAATCGCGCCGTGGTGCGCTCCTCGGCCGCGGGCAAGTTCGTGACGTTCTTCTATGCCGAACTTGATCACGCGCGCGGCCGGCTGCGCTACGTGAATGCCGGTCACAACTACCCGCGGCTCCGGCGCGCGAGCGGCGAGGTGGAGTCGCTCGTGGCGGGGGGCATGCCATTGGGCTTGTTCGAGGGCTTCCCCTACGACGAGGCCGAGGTCGCGTTCGGGGCCGGCGATGCGCTGCTCCTGTTCAGCGACGGCGTCTCCGAGGCCATGGACTCGTTCCAGCAGGAATTCGGTGAGGAGCGTCTCGAGGAACTGTGGCGCGTGTGCGGGCACGAACTGGGTGCGGCCTGCATCGCCCGCGTCATGGGCGAGGTGATCGAGTTCCGGGGCAGCGCGCCGCAGAGCGACGACATGACCACGGTGATCGTCTCCCCCGCGACCGGAGGCTAGCCGCGGCGTGGGACGCAATCTGCTGCGAGCGTGCGCCGTACTCCTCGGCCTGCTGCTGCTGCTGGTGGTGGTGGCGCTCGCGCGCGTGGCGCCGATCGACGTGGGCGGACTCGCGCGCCGCGACCCCGGCCGCAGCGCGCTCATGCGGGAACGCGAGCGCGAGGCACGCGAGCAGGGCCAGCCGTACCACGAGGCGCGCCACCCGGTGACGCTCGATCACATCGCGCATCACCTGCGCGAGGCCGTGCTGGTGGCAGAGGACGACAAGTTCTTCACGCACGACGGCTTCGATTGGGCCGGCATCCGCGATGCCGCGCGGCGTGACCTGACCGCGCACAAGATGGTGCGCGGCGGCAGCACCATCACGCAGCAGCTGGCGAAGAACCTGTGGCTCGAGTCGTCGCGTACGCCCTGGCGCAAGCTGGAGGAGATGCTGCTCGCCGTAAGGCTCGAGCGCGCATTGACCAAGCGGCGGATTCTTGAGCTTTACTTGAATACGATCGAATGGGGAGATGGTGTGTATGGCATCGACGCGGCGGCGCGGCACTGGTTCGGCGTGGGCGCGGGCTCGCTCGATGCCGGCCAGTCGGTGCGGCTCGCGGCGGTGATCATCAACCCGCGGCTGTTCTCGCCGGTCGCGCCGAACCAGCGGATCCAGCACCGCATCCAGTTGATCGCGAGCCGCATGCGCCGCCGCGGCGCGATCAGCGAGAACGAGTACCGGACCGCGCTCGGCCTGCCCGCAGCGGCGCCGGCGCCGGAGGTGGACTCGACGCTGTTTGCGCCGCAGGACCTGCCGGACGCTGGGCGGATCGACGCGCAGGAGGGCACGGCGGCGGAGGACAGTGCCGGCGCGCCTGAGGCCGAACCTGCCCCCGCCGACACCAGCATTGCTCCCCGTTAACACTCCGGCCCCCTCGCGCGTCCTCATGGGCAGACCCTCTCCCGTACGGTGCCGAGTCCATGGAGACGCTTGCCTGTTCCACTGCTTACCTGTGGTTCGCCACGCCGGGGCGTGCCGTGTCCGCCGCGCCTGAGCCGCTGGCGCTCGGCGACGCTCCGCTCGTGGCCGCGGCGCGGCGCGGGGACCGCGCGGCGTTCGGCGCGCTCTATCGGCAGCACGCGCGCATGGTGCAGGCGGTGCTGCTCGCCCGCGTGCCGCCCGACGGCGTGGACGACCTGGTGCAGGACGTGTTCCTGACGGCCATGGACAAGCTCCAGACATTGCGTGACGACCGTGCGTTCGCGCCGTGGATCGCCACCATCGCGCGCCGCCGCGCCGCGGCCTGGCGGCGGCGGCGGCGCGACACCGTCGAGTTGGAGGAGACGATGCCGGGAGCGGCGCACGCGGAGGCCGACGTGGCGTCCGCGCACGAGGCG
>JAHFBW010000405.1 GCA_023249845.1 Candidatus Eiseniibacteriota bacterium | reverse complement strand
TCAGCTCCCCGATCAGCAACGTCGGACACGCGACCGATGAGCGCCATTCCAGGTCGTTCCCGACGGCCGCAACCGCCTTCAGCATGTCGAGCGAGTTCCCCGCCACCGTCACGCCGTCGACCGGAAACGTCTTCTCGCCGTTCTCGATCCAGTAACCCTGCGCCTGGAACGAGTAGTCGCCCGTCACGCTGTTGAACCCGAACGAGCCCTGGTCGTCGTAGTAGAAGCCCTTGTCCACCTTGCGAAGGATCGCTTCCGGCGAATCACTCCCCGGCTCAACGTACAGGTTGTGAAAGCCGATTCCCGGCGTGCCCGACCAGCTGCGGAGCCCGTTCGACGTGGCCGGAACGTTCGCGCGGCGCGCGTGGTAGTGGTCGTAAATGAACATCGCCAGGCGACCGCTCTCCAGCAGCACGTTCCGGCGCGTGCGCGCACCCTCGCCGTCGTACGGCGAGCTGCCCACGCGGCGGGCGAGCGTGCCGTCGTCCACGAGCGTCAGCAGCGGGGAAGCGATCGCTTCACCCAGCTTGCCGGTGAGCCAGCTCGACTGCTTGAGCACCGACTCGCCGCTCCACGCGTCGGCCATCTCCGAGATCCACGACGCGGCGATGTCCGGGTGCATCACCACCGGCACGCGGGCACTCGGCACACTGCGCGCGCCGATACGATTGACGGCCTTCACCGCGGCCGCGCGCGCCATCGCCTCGAGCGAGCCGAGGTCGGCCAGGTGCCGCACGCCCATGCCTTCGGCGCCCGTCTGCTGGCGGCCGTCGCGGTCGTCGGCCAGCGCCACCACCCACGCCGACACGCTGGTGCCCTCCCACGCCCGCGCCACGCCGTGCGAGTTGGCCATGGCAAACGCGCCGCCCGCGCTCGACACGCTGGAGCCGTCGCTGCGCGTGACGCGCCGGTCGGCGGCGAGCGCGATGCGCTCGAGCTCGAGCGCCATCTCGATCTTGCGCTCGACGGGGAGTTCGAGCGCGGCCGGGTCGAACAGCTGCTGGTCGCCGTTGAATTCGCCGCCCGTCTCGCCGGGCAGCAACGCGCCGTTCGCCTCGTCGGGCGTGGCGAAGCCGGCCAGCGCCACCGCACGGCGCGCGAGGTCGTCGAGCCCGTCGCGGGTGAGATCGGTGCCCGAGGCGAATCCCACCGCGCCACCCACGATGGCACGCACGCCGAGGCCCAGCGTGCCGCTCTGCTTCAACGAGTCGACCGCGCCGCCATGCACCCGCACGGTGAACGCGCGCGAGCTCTCGGCGCATGCGTCGGCGACCTGCGCTCCGTGCGCACGCGCGCGTTCCAGCACCTGTGCGCACAGCGACAGGAGCTGCTCCGGGCCGGCGTGGCGCGCGTTCATACGGCCGTGCCGCCCACCGTGATGCCGCTGAAGCGCACGGTCGGCTGGCCCACGCCCACCGGCTTCCATTGGCCGTCCTTGCCACACGAACCTGTGGTGCCGTCGATCAGCAGGTCCGTCGCCACGCCGTCGATCTTGAGCATCGCGTCGTTGCCGTTTCCCGTCAGCGTGGCGTTGCGCACCGGGGAGGTGAGCCTGCCGTCCTCGATCTGCCAGCCCTCGGTGACCTGGAACGAGAAGTTGCCGTCGGCAGGATTCACCGAGCCGCCGCCGAGCTTCCTGCAGTAGAGCCCGCGCTTGACGTCCGCGATGAGTGCGTCGGGCGCGAGTCGCCCCGGTTCGATGTACGTGTTGGTCATGCGGCACAGCGGGTAGTCGCGGTACGAGGCGCGGCGGCCGTTGCCGGTGGGGCGGTTACCTGTGAGCGACGCGTTCAATCGGTCCCACAGGTAGCCCACGAGCACGCCGTCCTCGACCAGCACTGTGCGTTGCGCGGGAGTGCCCTCGTCGTCGACGCGGAACGAGCCGCGACTGTAGGGAACGAGCCCCGAGTCCACGATCGTCACGCCGCGGGCCGCCACCTGGGCCCCCATCTGCGTGGCGCGGATGGAGGTCTTGCGGCGGATGGTGTCGCCTTCCATGCTGTGCCCGAAACACTCGTGCACCATGACGCCGCCCCAGCCGTTGCACACCACCACGGGATAGGACCCCGCCTCGGGCTCGCGCGCGGACAGCAGCAGCACGGCGCCCGACGCGGCTTCGAGCGCCACCGCCTCGGGCGTGCGCTCGTCCGCGAAGTAGCCCGCCTCGACGCAGCCGCCCGCCGCAGCGAAGCCCTCCTGGCGCTGGTCGCCTTCCAGCGCCAGCGCGGACACCACCAGCCGCGACAGGTGCGTGCGATCCTCCGCCCACACACCGTCGCTGTTCGCCACCACGTACGACTTGGCGGAGGTGGCGAATCCTGCCGACACCTC
>JAHFBW010000404.1 GCA_023249845.1 Candidatus Eiseniibacteriota bacterium | reverse complement strand
TACGGCGTCCATTACCAGGCGCAGCGTCCGCGCACGATGTACCCGCGGCTCGGCGCGCGCTTCGAGTACGCCACCGGGCGCAAGCGCACGCTCTACGGGGTCCAGCTCGAGCAGCCGCTGCTGCCCACGGCGCGATTCGTGTTCGGCTTCAGCATGGTGCGTCGCACCGACCACCCCGAGTTGCAGCAGGTGGACGACGTCGAGAACTCGCTGGCGCTGCTGCTCGCACGCACCGACTATCGCGACTACTACGAGCGCGAGGGCAGCGGCATCTACGTGTCCTGGCGCGTGCCGGACTTCTCCACGGTCAGCCTGCACGCGCGGCGCGACCACTACCGCTCGCTCTTCGTCAATGATGACGTGCGGTCGTGGTACCGGCTGGACCGTCCGCTGCGCCCCAATCCGGCCATCGACGACGGCGAGACACACAGCGTGCTGGTGCGGCTCGAGCGGCTGGCGCAGCGCTCGAGCTCGACGCGCGCGGGGCTCTACCACTGGATCGAGATGGAGCGCGCCGGCGGCGAACTGGGCGGCGACTTCAGCTACCTGCGCCTGCTCGGCGACGTGCGCAGCGTGCTCCGGCTCACGCCCGCCGCGTCGCTGTCGTTGCGCGCCGTGGCCGGCACCTGCACTGATGGCGTGCTGCCGCGGCAGAAGCGCTTCGGTCTCGGCGGCGTGGATGGTCTGCGCGCCCACTCCTTGAACGCGTTCCAGGGCAGCCAGCTGGCCGCCGCACAGGCCGAGTACACGCTCGGCCTATGGGCATTGCGCGGCACCGGCTTCGAGGCCGGACTGCACGCCATCGCCTTCCTCGACACCGGCACGGCGTGGGACAACCCGGGCGATCGCTGGGATATCGCGCGCCAGCACTTCGCCACCGATGGCGGCGTCGGCGTGGCCACCAGCGAGGACGACCTGCGGCTGTACGTGGCACGCGACCTCTCGGACCCGGATTCCAAGCTCACCTGGTCGCTGCGATTGCAGCGGCCGTTCTAGCGAGACCAGCCCGAACCCTTGCTCCCCCCTCGCCGCCTCCCCGGCCTGCGCGCGCTCCGGCGCGACACCGTGCGCGTGCCGCGCGTTGCGCGCTGCGTCGCGCCGGCGCTGATGCTGCTCGCGCTCCTCGCGCCCGCAGCGCGCGCGTTCCAGCTCACCGCCATCCGCCCGGTGCGGGACGCGAGCGGGCAGCTGTGGGTTGAGTTGCGCATCGAGGATCCCATCGAACCGCGCGTGGCCAACAGCCTGGGTCGCGGCATGCCGGCCACGCTGTCGCTCCACATCGAGCTGTGGCGCCGTCGAAAGTCCTGGTTCGACGCCATGGACCGTGCGGTGGATGCCAGCTTTCGCATGCACTACGACGTGTGGGCCGACAACTGGCGGCTCGAGCGCCCGGGCGGCTCCACGCTCACGGTGGGCACGATCGACTCGCTCGAGATCGCGCTCGAGCACACGCTGGCGCTGCCCGTGTCAGCGCTCGATCGCATCGGCCCGGACGTGCCGTGCTACGTGGTGGTGAGCGCCTCGCTGCGGCCGCTCAACGTCGAGGACGTCGAGGAGGTGGAGGGCTGGCTCTCGGGCGAGGTGAAGGTCAAGCAGCGCTCCGGCCTGTCCCTGCTCACCAGCCTGCCCCGCTCGCTGTTCGAGGCGGCACGCAACTTCGCGGGCTTCGGGGACGAGCGCTCGCGGCTGATCAGTACCGAGTTCACGCCGGCCAACCTGCCGGCGGTGTCGCGTTAGCGGACCAGTACGACGCGCACCGAGCCGCCCTGGCCGTCGCGCGCGCGTGCGAACAGCACCGCACCGCGCACGGACTGCCCCGAGCGATCCGCACCGTCCCAGTTCCACGACACACCGTTCGTGCCCACGGACGGCTGCACGCTGGCGACTCGCCGGCCGCTCGCGTCGAACACGTCGAGCACCGCGGCGCGCGTGCCGAACCGCGAAAAGCTCACCGCGCCGAGCGCCAGCGGCACCGCGGCGAGGCGCGTGCTGCCGGCCTGCGCCGCGCTCGCGGCCACGGAGACCATGAACCGGTCGAGCCCGGCGACCTGCGTGGGGTAGGAGAGCGCCGGGTTCTCGATCGTGCCGGCGCTGTTGGCCAGGGTTCCGCCGAACAGCGCGCGGAAGTCCTCGGCCCAGATCTCGTGCGGACGATTCGCGTGCGGCGCGGAGGCGCTGTTGACGCCGGGTTGCAGCCCGCGCATGCGCGCGTATTCAGCCCAGCCGCCGCCGTCGGCGTCGGGCAGCAGCGCGTACTGGACGACGTGGCCCAGCTCGTGGACGAACTCCGAGTGCTGATGTGCGGGCGACAGCGCGCGCACGCCGGGCGAAAG
>JAHFBW010000127.1 GCA_023249845.1 Candidatus Eiseniibacteriota bacterium | reverse complement strand
AAGATCGGCGTTCCTGCTGCTCCCGCTTCCAGCACGAGGCCCGCGGC
Organism: Candidatus Eiseniibacteriota bacterium; assembly: GCA_023249845.1. Lineage (GTDB taxonomy): Bacteria > Eisenbacteria > RBG-16-71-46 > RBG-16-71-46 > RBG-16-71-46 > JAIOPA01. Next base: position 8,609 of record JAHFBW010000127.1, on the reverse strand, counting down.
GTTGTCCCACTTCGTCACCGCGACCGCCGCAAGGCCGGTTCGGCCAAATGCAGAGCCGGCCAGCAGCGACGACATGGTGGTGCCGGTCGCTAGCGTGATTGCCGGCTGCGCGGTCTGATCGTTGAGGCGGAAATGCGCCGCCGTGTGGTTGCTCGACAGGTTCGTGGTCACGACCCCGCCGAGCTTCACGATGTAGATGGTCCCCGTGATGCGCCAGAGCCCGATGGAAGCGGTGGTGTTGTTCGCGTTCGTCGTCTTCGAGCTGCGGAAGAGGATCGTGTTCTGGTAGCCGGGCGTCGTCGTGATCTTGGCCATGGTCTACGCCCCCCAGAAGTTGGAAGAGAGGTACGCTCCACCGATCGTCTTCGTGAACTCCGTGGTGGAGAGACACACGACGACGCCGGTGCCAGCGCTCACATCTGGGAACCTGTCCTCGATGAAGTCGTCGAAGCCGACTGTGTGGATCACCTTCACCGGCGCGATCAGGTGAGTGACGGCACCATCGGCCGGCAACGACGCGTGGTTGAGAATCTGCACGTAGTAGGTGCCGCTCGCGAGCGTGGAGTCGACGCGAACGTCGAACCCCTTGAGCATGCCGGCGGCGTTCTTGACGACCGCGGAGGCCTCGAGCGCGGTCGACCTGTAGAGCAGCCATCCGTACGTCGAATCGACGAACGGCCGCTCCTTCACCGCGAAGATACGGTTCGTGTCGTCTTGCCCCTGCGGCGGTTCGTCGTTCGCGACGAGGACCGCCCCACGGCTCGTGAACTGCACCTCGGTCGCCTGGCCGTCGAGGAGGCTCGGCTTCGTCGCGTTGAACTTGCCGACGAGGAGGACGTTCAGGATGCCGGCCAGCGAGGTGATGACGCCGGTGACGCCGGTGCGCAGCCTCGCCCACGTGCTCACGCGCATCGGCGCGTAGCCAATCTCCACCTTCGCAGCACCGGTCCCGGTGACGTTCGTGATCTGCACGAAGATGGTCGCCGTCTGCATCGTCGGCGGCAGGCCGATCATCAGGGTGCGGTCGCGAGCTACCGCGCCAACCAGGTCGTCGTGCAGCAGCCAGAGACTGCCCTCGCTGTCCCAGATGTAGATCTGGACGTCGACCGTACCGGCGGCCACGAGGGCGTCGGCCGCATCGAGGACTCGGAAGCGCAGCGCCACGGCACCGATCTCGATGTCGGCGACGCGATGGTGCTGGAGTAGAAACTTCCGCTCGGCCGCCGGCGGCGTCGTCCGCGGATCGGCGTCCGCCGCCGCATCGGTCTTGACGTACTTGGTCAGGTTCATGGGTGGTGCTCTCTGTCAGATGTCTGCAGCGGCGCGGCTGACTTCGATCCAGTTGGTGCCGTTGTAGTAGAAGCGGATCGTTCGACGCTTGGTGTCGGCCGGGTTGGTGAACGCGCCGGCGAGCTTGAAGACGGCGTTCCACGTGATGGCGCCCATCGCACCGCCGCTGTTGTTCTGAATGTCGAACCACAAGTACCCGCCGACCACGGGGTTGGTGGGAGCGGCCATCGTGAAGGCGCCTGCGTTGTTCACGTTCAGCGAGACGATCGAGCCGAGGCCGCAGTCGATGGTGACGGTGGCGTTCCAGAGGCGGTCCTGCACGCCGTCGATGCCAGGCGTCGTCCCTCGAATGGCCCCGTTGAGGTCGAGCACGGAACCGTATGTAGCTTGCCCCTCGCTCGTCTGGCCGAGGGCCGTGAGGTTGCGTCGCGACTGGAGCAGAACGAACGCAGCGAACGTCCACGAATAGGTCGAGCGGACGCCATCTGCCGAGACCATGAGCACGGTCGACGTCCACACGAGCGCGCATGCGAGCGCCGGTGCGGTGAACGTCGCCTGGGCGAGGGGCACCGTGATCGACCGAGTCGCGTTCACCGCGGCGGCCGACGAGCCTTCATCGGTGCCGGTCACCGCGATCGTCCACTGCAGGATGGTCTTCCCGTTCGGGACGAGATCGATCGTGATGGTGCTCGAGGCGCCGATGGTGGCCGGCGGCGCGATAGTATTGATCGTCGCGGTCGGGTTCGCCATGCGAGCTCAGATGTCGGCGGCGGCGCGTGAGACTTCGATCAGGCTCGACCCGTTGTTGTAGAAGAGGATCGTCCGGCGCTTGCCGTTCGCGGGGTTGGTGAACGCGCCCGCGAGCTTGTAGCTTGCCCCCCAGGTAATCGCGCCCATCGCCCCACCGCTGCTGTTCACGATGTCGAAGAGCAGATGCTGTCCGCGCACGCTCGGACTGGGGTTCGCGATCGTGAAGGCCACGGCGTCGGTCACGGTGATCACGAAGATGTCGCCGAGCGACTGGTCGATCGCGATGCTCACGCCGTAGGTCGCGATGTTGTACCCGGCGACTCCCGACTGCGCGCCGCGGATGGCGTCGTTGAGGTCCTTCACCCAGCCGAAGGACGCGTTGCTCTCGTACGTCTGATTCGTCGCGACGAGCCGTCGTCCGTTTGCCAACAGGACGAACACACCGAACGTCGTGGAGAGCGATGCGTCGGGCTGCCCGGTTGCCGGGTTGTTCCCACCCTGCACCGTCGAGAGGAAGCGCAGCGTGCATGGCACCGTCGGTGCTGTGAAGGTCGCTGTCTTCGCCGACTGATTGATGCTGAGCGACGCGGTGATCGTCGCCGCGACCTGGCCTTCGTCCGTGCCAACGCACGAGATCCCCCACGGTCCCGCGCCGCCTAGATCGGCCAAGGCGATCGTGACGGTTGCTCCCGCTGTGACGTTGACGCCGTTGGTCGTGGCGGTGCCGTTCACGAGGCAGGAGGGAGAGGACACGGCGGATTACCTCGCGGAGTCGGGTTGTTATGGACTCGACCTTGCGTTTGCTGCGAAAGTGGCGACGCTTTGGCGCATGCGGAAGCTCGTGGTGATGGCGGCGGTGCTCGTGATGGTCGGCTGCGGGAGCTCGGGGGAGACGAGCTCCAGAGCATCGTGCGTAGCGGGCGCGGAGGCTGCGTGCACGTGCACGGACGGTCGGGCCGGCTCGCAGCGTTGCGGGGCCGACGGCACCTTCGGCGCCTGCAGCTGCATGGATGCTGGAGCGGATGCGGCGGCCGACACGACTCTTGATGGAAGCGGCGATGCGGCGGGAGACGCCGAAGCGAGCGACGGTAGCCTCTGCCACGCGACGCCAAAGGTGGTCGGCAGTTGCAACTCCGGAACCGGAGGGGATGGCCCCGGTGGAGCGACGCTGTGCCAGGAATGGTCGGACGCCTGGGGGTCCAGCGAGGACGCGAAGAGCGCCTGCGCAAAGTCGGGCGGGAAGTTCGCGGGCGACCCCTGCTCAGGCTTCCTCGCCGTCTGCGGCTGCGAGTGGCAGTGCGTCGGTCCGATGGCAGACCCGAGTCTCGGCTGCACGAAGTGTCCGCAGGCTACGGCATGGACGATCCGTTCTTGGTCGTTCCGACCGCGCTATATCGACCGCTCCATCTGCGTCAGCGACTGCAAGCTCGGCCAGGGGACGCCAGCGAGCTAGGCGCCGAGCTCGGAGAGCCGAGAGAGCAACAGGACCACCTGTTGCACTCCTCCAGCCGTGGTCTGGTTCCCAGCGACTGCAAGCACGCGGAGCGCCGTCCCCCAGTCCGTCGCCAGGAAGGTGTTCACCGCGAGCGCCGGTGTCTCCTCCGAACCGACGACTGCCGGCGTCGCAAGCGCGGTACCTCGCACGACGCTCCACACTCGGGTTGCCGGACTGACACCGTCTGCAAGCTGCGCGAAGTGCGCCCAGTCGAACCACTTCGTCCCATCCGGAGAGAACTGGAGGTAGATGTCGAGCACCCCGCCTGTGCCGCCGCGAAGCGTCGCCACGATTGTGATCGTGTCGAAACCCTCGAGGTTCGGTGCCGGCTTCCCGAGGACCGCCGTCCCCGGTGTCGCCGGCGACGTGCCCGAGATGGTCGCGGTGAGCCGGCGTGCTCCGCTCACTGGAATCGCATGTCCGAGATGGTGTCGAAGTAGAGAATGATTTGGTGGAACACGTTGCCAGCCAATGCGTTCACGCCGCTCTCGTCCGTGAGGCGAAGAGCGTACTGCGTGATGGTGTTGTCGATGACCGTGGCCTGGAAGACCGAGAGCGTCTTCACCTGCCCGTTGTTGTAGTCGGCGAGGCCCACGGGGGCATACGCGGCCATGCTCGTGTAGAGCGCGCGCGTCGGAAGGATGACCCCTGCGGCGATCTGTCTCGTGGTGATCGCTGCTGCGATGTTCACCGCCGGTAGGCCGGCGTGCCCGCCGATGGGCGTGAACATGATGTCGATCTGCGCCAACCGCGCACCCTGATGAGGCAGGTGAGGCAACGCAATAATGACATCGTTCGTCGTCGCCGGACCAGTCAGGCCATCGACAACGTTGCTCCAGCCGGTGCCGAAGAACGGCGTACTCGCGAGGTCGATCGTCTTGTTGATCGCGCGCGTCGCAGAGAAGGTCGGGTAATCGTTGTCCCCGAGTTGGAAGCGGCCACCGGCTGTCGTCTTGAGCAGCGTGCTCGCGCCGCTCAACAGGTGAGTGACGCCGCCCTTCAGGGTCGCCGGGCCCGTGAAACTCGAGGCGGTCGCGCTCGTGAAGACGCACCCGGACTGCAATGTGAGGATCGATCCGGCCTGCCATGTCGCCGTCGATCCGCTCTGATAGGTGTTCGTCGAGGCAGTCGCGAAGACGATCTTTCCACCGCTCGTCTTGACGGTGACCGTCCCCGTGATGTTGCCGCCCGTGCGGTTCAAGGAGTTCGAATGGTCGATGTCGAGCGTGTTTGCCTGGGCGCTCGTGAACGTCTGGTTCTTGGCCCAGCCCGCTGGATTGACTCGTGCGAAGTCGGCCACTTGTTACGCCCTCACGGAAAGGCCATGTCGGGGATGGTGTCGAAGGTGAGGACCACCTGGTGGAAGATGCACCCAGCGAGCGCGCCGGCGCCGTTCTCGTCGACGACCTGCAGCGCATACTCGCGCAGTTGGGTGTTCAGCGTCGGGGGGGCGGCGGGGGTGTGAGTGAACACCTTCACCCGCCCGTTGTTGTAATCGGCGAGCGTGACCGGCGCGTAGCTCGTTGCCGCCGACACGAGCACACGTGCCGGCAATGCGGCGCCGGCAGCGACGAGCCGCGAGGTGATTCCCATGGCCAGCGGGGTCGCTGGTAGTGCGAGGTGCGTGCTGGCCGGCGTGAAGTAGATCGCGGCGCTCGCTAGCTTGGCGCCGTTGTGCAGCCACCGCACGCCCAGTGGCACTGTCCCCGCGTTTGCTGTTCCAGGCCCTCGAAGGCCATCCACCTGCTGGAGCCATCCTGTGCCGTAGACGACCTCGATCGCGGCCAGGTCCACGCACAGCACCCTCGATCGATTCGCCGAGAACGTCGGGAAGTCCCCATCGCCGAGCTGCAGGCGACCACCCGACGCTGTCTTGAGCTTCGCGCTCAGGCCGCCGACTGGAGTCCCGTCGATGAGGTGTGCCGTGCCGCTCGAGAGAGTGACGACGCCAGTCCATTCCGATGCACACGCGATCGTCGGCACCGAGGCCGCCGCCCACGTCAGCGTCGACCCGCTCTGGAACGTGGTGGTTGAACCGCTCTCCCATTCGAGCGCGCCAGGCGTCGCTCCACCCTCGACAGTGACCGTGCCGGCCGCCGTCGTGACGTTGACGGTACCGGTGATGCTCCCACCGGTGCGGTTGACCGATGCCGCGTGGTCGAGGTCGATCTGATTGCACTGCGCCGCGGTGAGCTCGGCGTTCGCCGCCCAGCCAGCCCCGTTCGCGCGTGTGAAGTCGCCCGGGGCCACCGCATAGGAGCCGGGCCCAGCGAAGAAGCGCTCGTTGTCGAGGTTATGCGCATCGTCGAGGATGAACTTCCCGACCATGCTGCCGTCGCGCACCCAGCGATACGTCACCCAGGCCGGGAGCCAATCGTCGAGGAACTGGTAGATGCTGTCGGCCTCCGCGTAGAAGGCCGCCTCTGTCATCCACGCTGGTTTGAGCATGACGAACGCCACGTGTCCGACGCTTGAGGACCACGTGATGAGCTTGGTGTTCGTGACCGGATCGACCGGCTCGGCCGCGACGGTGATGCCTCCTGGGATCGTCGCGCCTGCCGCGATGTGGGTGGAGGCGTCCGCGCTGCTGGTGTTCGCGATGCTCGAGAAGACGTTCGGGCAGATCTGCTTCAGGAAGTCGTAGGTGTTCTGCGGGTTTGGCGCCTTGCCGAATCGGGCCCACTTCCGCGCGATCTGCGTACGACGCGCGACCTTGGTGTCACTCGCTGCCGGGTGCAGTCCGAGGATGGTCTCCCAGCGTGGGATGAACTCGTCCATCCGCTGCGGATCGAACTGGTTCGCGGCACGCCTGGTCGCGCTCCATGCGGCCTCGATCGCGCGCGCGTAGGCCAGCGCCTCGATGTAGACGAAGCTCGAGTCGCCGTGATCGTAGGCTGTGCCTCGAGCCGCGAGCAGTGACGTAACAATCGCCTCGACGAGCGAGCCGCGGCTGCGGCCGTACCTCTCAGGGCTCGTCCCGAAGCGGCCGAAGTTGGGCATCAGGTCCCGAAGATGGTGATCACCTTGCCGGAGGCATCGTTCGCCGCCGCGGTGCTGCCGAGGAAGATGTGCGCCTCGAGGACGTTTGCGGCCGTCTTGATGACGTTGGTGAAGTACGCGGTGGTGCCTTCGACCTGGCACCAGGCCGCCGGGCTCAGATTGAGCGTGTGGGCGACGCCGAGCTGGTCGGTCACCGACGTCGGCCACGTGATCGTGTAGATGCCGAGCGCGGTGCGTGCGAGCGTAGGGGCCACGCCGCCGCTGCTACCCCACATCGCGTTGTGCCCGTTCGGCTGCGCGATCAGGACGGGTGTCGCGGCGTCGCCGGTGAACCGCGCCCACGCGCGGGTCGCCGTGCGGGTCATCATCGCGCAGTCGTTGTAGGCCTTGTTTGCGTTCGCTGCGCCGCGGTCTGTGGTCGCATCCTCGATGGCAGCCTGGTAGTCGACCAGCGCGCCGCCATAGTCGGCGATGTCGGATGCGTCGGGTAGGGACACAGGTGCGGCTCCGTCAGGCGTTCAGGTAGAGGCCGAGCTGCCGAGGCACGAAGATCTTTGGCGCGTCGGTGATGAGCGCAGGAAGCGCGGGGACCGTCACGCCGCCGTTCTGGTAGCCCCACTGGGCATCGAGGACCTCGGCACCGGCGTTCGTGAGGGCCTTCGTGAACTGCCCCCCGAGCGTGTAGTTGTAGGACTCAAAGTAGCGCGGTCGGCGATAGGCACGGGGCAGCACGCCGGCGATGTTGGTCTTCTCACCTGGCCCGAGCGCAGCGAAGGTGCTGAGGAGCGCCGTGATGTACGTCTGGTGGTTCACGGCCGCGGGGCTGATGTAGTCGTTGACTGCGACCCCAGGGAACGGGGTGTCGATCGTTATGTCGTACTGATTGGGCGTCCCGCCGACCGCGAGGGCACTGGTGAGGACCTTGGCCGTCCGAACCGGAAGGGTGAAGTCGGTGTGGTCCACCCAGGCGATGGTCTCGCCCAGGCTCGGAGCGGTGATCGATTCGACGCGGAAGGCGGTGGTCGTAGTGACCGCCATGACGCGACAGCGGAACACATTCGAGGCCGCGGAGATGTTCGGCCACGGCACCGCATCGACCCATCCCACCACGCTCCCGCCGCTGGCCGTGGAGGTGTCCGGCAGCAGCAGCATGAACGACACGTCCGCGAGGGAACTCGAAACGGTCGTGGTGACCGTCTCGGTGTACTCGCCAATGCCGGTGGTGATGGCGGTCGACGCTGCTACGACACCGGCCGCCGACACCGTCCTGGTACGTGCCGAGCTCGCGGCCGCGTAGCCCACGACGCAGACGTGCTCGGTCGACGGTCCGTTGCAGGCGGGGTAGACGAATGCCTTCTGGATCTCGACCGCCGCGTCCTCGGCGAAGCCGGCGATCTCCGTCGCATTGCCACCGCCAGGTGGCACCGAGAGGCGTTGCAGGAGCCGCGCTCGCGCCGATTCGTCATCTTCGGCATCGACGCCGCCAGTGGTCCCGGCGGAGTCGAGCGCACACGTCGAGGCCGCGAAGGGGGGCGGCGTCGTCCACCGCATCGTCGTGCCACCCGTCAGGTTCGTGATCTTGCCGACCGCCACGCTCTGGATCGGAATGCTCGCGCCATTCGCGTAGACGCCGCCGACCGTGACCTGGAACTTCGCTCCGTTCGGATCGGTAAGCTCGGCGAGAGTCGGCACCAGCGATGCACCCGAGGACACCAGCAGCACGTTGCCCTTGCTCGGACCTGCTCCTCGCAATGCGAGGCCAACGATGGTGAGCCAGCGCACCAGGTCGCTGCCGGTCGCCGTATCGGGCATCTGCGCGTCGGTCGACGCCTGGACGCCTGCGTAGATGGGCTCGATCTCCGTAGCCACGCCAGTCGCGTTGACGAAGTAGTCGCTGTTCTCGCCGACGTTCGGGGCCGAGACACCGCGTTTGATGAGCCCGTTCTTCACCACCCGCAGAATGTCGTCGCGGATGGTGGGGGCGGTCTTGACCGCGAGCGGGGTGGGCATGCGCTCAGATGGTGGTGAGGTGTTCGGTGTTGTCGGTCAGGTCGCGCCAGCGGAGCTGCTCTTG
>JAHFBW010000126.1 GCA_023249845.1 Candidatus Eiseniibacteriota bacterium | reverse complement strand
GGTGGCGCGAACAGAACGATCAGCAGGCGCTCGCCGACGCGCACTTCCTGTCGGAAAGTGACGCAGGCCGATGTCTCGGGCCCGATGCGAGTCACGCCCATAAGCGGAGCGCTTCGAGCGACGCCATGGAAGATGCAGAGCCCGACGACGGCGACCCATGCCAACCTTGCTCGATTCATCCAGCGGCCCTCCGAGGATCGAGTCTTGGGACATTCGCGCCTGGTCCCATCGCGGTGCAGGGCCGCTGCGCGAGCATGAGAATCATCACTCGCGACGAATCAGGTCAAGCCCAGGAGGGTTCGCCGTTGACCTCGCGTCCCTCACTGCCGCAGGCTGCGTAGCTTCACGCGGAGGGGCCTGCGCCATGGACGTCTCCCGTCGTCGATTCCTCGCCACTGCCGGTCTCGTCACTGCGGCGGCCGCGGTTCCGGGCCGACTGCTCGCCGAGCTCGAGAAACGTACGCCGCCGCTCCCCGACCTGTCGCGCTGGTCGGACGTCAAGGCGATGTTCTCGCTCGCGCCGGGTCTCCTCCACTTTTCGAGCTTCTTCATCGTCTCCCATCCGCGCCCGGTGCGGGAGGCGATCGACGCGTATCGCGCCGTGATCGACGCGAACCCGCTGATCGAGCTCGAGTCGCGGATGTTCCAGTCCGAAGACAAGTCGATCTTCAACGAGATCTACCGGGCCGCGGCACCCTACATGGGATGTCGCGCCGACGAGATCGCGTTGACCCCGAACACCACGACAGGGCTCGCGCTCGTCTACCACGGCCTGCCGCTCGCTGGTGGCGACGAGATTCTCGTCACGGCGCACGACCATTACGTGCACCATGAAGCCGCGCGCACGGCGGCGGCGCGGGCGGGCGCCACGACCCGGCGCATCGCGCTCTACGACGATCCCGCGAAGGTCTCGGTCGCCGAGGTCGCTGCGCGTGTCGAACGCGCGATCTCGCCCGCGACGCGCATCTTCGGCGCGACCTGGGTGCACTCGAGCACCGGCGTGCGGCTGCCGGTCCGCGCGATCGCCGACGAGTTGCAGCGCGTGAACGCCGGGCGTGATCCGGCGCGGCAAGTGGTCTTCGTGCTGGACGGCGTCCACGGCTTCGGCTGTACCGATGAGTCCGCGGCCCAGCTCGGCGCGGATTTCTTCTCCGCCGGCACGCACAAGTGGATGCTCGCGCCGCGTGGCACCGGTGTTCTCTGGGGCCGCGCCGATCGCTGGCCGCTCCTTCGACCGACTATCCCGTCGTTCGCGAGCCTTTCGGCCTATCTCGCGTGGCAGGACGGGAAGCCACCGGGGCCCACGACCGCCGCCGACGTCGCCCCCGGCGGCTTCCTCGCCTACGAACACCAGTGGGCGATGACGGCCGCGTTCCGCCTGCACGAGAAGCTCGGGCGCGCCCGGGTCGCGGCACGGATCCGGCAGCTCAACGACCAGCTCAAGCGGGGTCTCGCGGCCATGAAGCACGTGCGTTTGCACACGCCGATGGATCCGGCGCTCTCGGCCGGCATCGCCTGCTTCGAGGTCGAGGGCATGAAGCCCGAGGCCGTGGTCGCGAAGCTGCTCGAGAAGAAGATCGTCGCCAGCACGAGCCCCTACAAGGTGACGTACGCACGTCTCGCCCCGAGCCTCGTGAACGACGAGCGCGAGGTGGACGCGGCGTTGCGTGCGGTGCGGGAGCTATCCGCGACCTGAGCGAGCGGCCGGCCGCGGCGACACGGCCCGCTCGCAAGGCTCACCGCACGAGCACGAGCCGCTGCGTCCGCATCGCGCCGCCCGCGCGCAGGCGGAGGATGTACATCGCGGGCGGCGCGAGCACGCCGGAGGCGTCGCGCCCGTCCCAGCGCGACTCGTGCTCGCCGGCCGGTTCGAACGCGTCCGCGAGCGTCACGATGTGACGGCCCTGCAGGTCGAGCACCTCGAGAACGGCGCTCGCCGCCGCCGGCAGCGTCCAGCTCACATGCAACCGCCCGGTCGCCGCGAACCACGGATTCACGCGCGCCGCGAGCGCCGGCCCGCGCGCGGCACCGGGCTTGACGCCCGCGACCGGCGCGGTGGCCTGCAGGCTCACGGTCACGACGCCCTTCGACGGCAACACGCACGCAGCTTCTACGAGCGCGACGCCACCTTCGAAGATCGTCTGGACCACGGTCCCGCCCGTCGCGGTGAAAGACGAGTCATGGTCCGCCATGTCGAACCGGATTCGCGCGCGGTCCCACGTCTCGCCGTAGCGATTGTTGATCGTCACCGACAGCGCGGAGCGCGTTCCGTCATTCGGCCCGCTCCACGTGAACGACATCGAGTCGGTCGGGGCCGTGGACGTGCCGCCGGCGCTATGCATCGGCCCCGGCGTGAGAACGCCATTGCTCACCCGGAAGATGCGGAAAGTGCGGCGGTCGATCACCGAGCGCAGGCCCAGGTTGATGGGGCGCGCGCTCAGGCTGCCTTCGGCGACACCGTGGTTGTGCCCCCAGATCACCGCGTCGAGGCCGAGCGCGGTCGGGTTGATCTGCGAGAAGTTCGGGCCCGGCTGGCCATTCCCGAGCGTGCCGCCGAAATCGTAGTGGTAGAACGCGAGCTTCTTCGTCCCCGGCGGCTGCGCGGCGATGTCCGCCTGGAGCCGGCTCATCTGCTCCGCCGTGAAGCTCTGCGCGCCCCAGATGTCCTGGCGGTAGTTGTCGTACGAGCCGTTGTTGATGTAGCCCTCGAGGCCGATGACGTGGAGCGGGCCGTAGTCGAACGAAAAGTCCTGGGAGTGGTACGGATCCCCCGCGGGCGGCGTCAGCAGCCACGGCCAGCCGTAGTAGCGCCACCAGTTCTTCCGCGCGGTGCCGTCTGGTGGAGGCGTCGGATCCCAGCCGCCCTGGTCATGATTGCCGGACACGACGAACACCGGCGCGCGCAGACGACTCAGCATGGCCTGCGCGCGGCCCATCTCGTACATCGCGAGGTATTCCTCGAGCTCGCCCTCGTTCACGAGGTCGCCCGTGTGCAACACGAACTCGGGACGGATGACGTTCAGATCCTCGAGCACCGCGTCGAAGTCGGCCATCCCTGTCGTGTCGGTCACGTCGATGAAACCGCCACTCGAGAACACGTGCGTGGGCAGGTGCGTGTCGCTGATCTGTGCGAAGTAGTAATCGGTCTGGAACGCGGCGAGCACCTTGACCGCGTGCTCGGCGACGTCGGTGGCGGTGGCGTTCGAGGAGAGCGCGAGCGAATAGATCTCCTCGGGCGTGTTCGCCGGCACGGTGAACGACAGTTCCCAGCGGTCCTTGCTCGCCTGCCAGCCACCACCGCTCGGAGTGAGCGGGATCGTGAGCCCACCGAGCTGGAGCGAAGCGCCCCACGCGCCGGCGCCGCTCGGCGCGCTGGCCCACACCGTGAAGGCCGTTCCGCGCTGCACGATCGCCGGCAGGTTCACGAGCGGGCGCATGATTGTCGTGAGCGTGTCGCCGTAGGTCCATGCGCGCGCCGTGCCCGGCGCGCCGCCGAGCGACACGGCCACGGAGACAAGGAGGAACGCGGCGCGCGAGGCGGTCGTGAGGCGCGGGTGCATGGTCGAGGGCTCCGGAGCGGGTGATGGAGGAGAGAGTCTATCAGTCCGCTCGCGGGTCGTGCCGGTCCAATTCCTGCGCGCGCGACGAGCGGCACCGCGCAGCGCGATGCCGCCCGTCCATGCACCCCAAGGGCCAAGCTTACCTCGCGACCACCGTCAGCCGGCTGTAGAGCGTCCTGCCGAGCGCGCGAAGCCGCGCGAAATAGACTCCCGGCTCGATCGATCCATCGTCCGCACGGTGCAGGTCCCAGCCGGCGTGCACCGGACCTGCCGGCTGACGCCCCGCGAGCGGCGTGGCCACGTGGCGGCCCTGGAGGTCGAACACCTCGAGCGTGACGTCGGCATCCTGCTCGAGCGCGAACTCGAAGCTTGCGGCCGTGATGGCCGGATTGGGTCCGACGCGAAGCGCCAGCCCCGCGGTCGAACGAGCGGTGGCCTCAACCTGGATCGGGCCGATCAGCGCCTCCGACCCCGAGCAGGAGCGCACGCCCAGCCAATACGTGGCGCGGGCGGGGGCGCCGGCATCCGTGAAGCGGAACTCGACTTCGTCGCCGGTCACCTCGAGACCGGACTCGTTGCCCGCGAACACCAGTGCACGGTCCGCGGTCTCCCGGTAGATGTTGAAGCCGTCCACGTGATCGTTCACACCCACCGTCCAACTCAGGCGCACGCCCTCTTCCGCGGGAGCGGCCACGAGTCCACGGAGCGCCGCCTGCGGCGTCAGCGCGGCCTGGCGTTCGCGATCGATCGTAACGACGTCGTGGCCCGGAGCACCCGGCAGCGAACCGTCGAGCGCCGCGTCGTCCGCGTGCCGGTGAGTGGCTCCGGCGGACGCGGCCTCGGCGAAGACGGCATCGGTTCCACCCTGCGCGCCATCGGCGAGCATCGCGGGCGCCGTGCCGGACGTGTAGTCGTACTCGAACTGCATGAAGTCCCCGCGGCTCGTGTAGGTGGAGTTCCGATTGTTCCCCTTCACTCGGAAGCGCACCTCACGCGACGGGCCGACGTAGTCCGCGGGCGAAGTCGTGCTCCAGGTATTCGTGACGTCGGTCGTGCCGACCGTTGCGCTGTTGACCTGCACCCATGCCGCCGTCGTCCAGTTCCAGACATAGAGCGTCTGGGTGCGGCTCACCGTGAAGCTGTTCTCGCTCGTGACGGTCATGTTGAGCGGTGGGTGCAACAGGAACACGGAGGCGTACCAGTCGGTGTAGTACTTGCCTCCCGAGAGGCCGGCGGAAACCCCAATGCGCGAATCATCCGAAACCGCGAGCCGAGTCACGTCGCCCGTGGCCAGCGAGCCCTTGAGCATGGTCAAGCTCGAAGGGAACTCGGTGGTGTGGATCGGCGGAGGCGGCGGAGTTCCACCCCCGTTCACGTAGCTGTGCGAGAACCCGGGCCCGCTCACCGTGTACCCCTGAGTCGGACCCGGGTCGGCCTGGATGACGATGGTCCCGTTCGCGACCGTGTCCCAGGTGGGGTTGGGAGTCGCGCCCGCGCCGGTCTCGGTCCAGTAGGTCTTCACGTTGTGGGCGTGAAGCCGGTTCAGCGCGTCTGTGGTGGGATGGCCGTAACTGTTGCCGTCGCCGCACGAGATGATGCAGACCTCGGGCGTCGTCGACGTGAGCCAGTTGTCGTTGGTCGAGTACCGCGAACCATGGTGGTGTGCCTTGTAGACCTCGATGTCCCCGACTTCGGGGCCGACCGTGGTCTCCACGTCGTTGCCAGAAGCGGGGTCGCCGGTCAGGTCACCGCTGATCTCCTCCTGGAAGCTCCCGTAGCTCACGAGCATCGCGAGGCTCTTCGCGTTCTCGTCGCTCCCGCTCGGCGAATACACGCCGGCGCCGTTCAGATCCACGCACTTGAGTTGAACGGGATCGGCGGACCCGGCATCCAGCGTGACGATCTGGCCCTTGGTCATGGTGAGGCGCTTGGATCCGAGCGTGTTCACATAGCTGGTGTAGGAGGCACTCGAATACGAGGAGCCGCGATCGTATCCGGCCGTGCCGATGGTGATGCCGACCGCGGCGAGGTCGTCGATGCAGCCGAGATGGTCGGCGTGGTAGTGCGAACAGAAGTGATAGTCCACGACCGTGATGCCGAGGCCCTGCAGGTAGCTTTTGATCACGCCGCAGTCGGTGTAGACGCCGTCGTCGAAGAGCGCCGTCTGGCCGTTGGGCGAGATCAGCAGGGCGCCATCGCCCTGCCCGACCTTGATGTGGTGGATCTGCAGCTTGCCGTTGCCGGCAATGGCGAGGGCGCTCGCGGGGACGAGGAGGGCAACGAGCGCGGCCACGAGGGCGTGCCGCAGGCGGTGGGGTACGGGGGCCAGACGGGGCATGGGGGCCACCTTCTACTTGGGTGGGCCGTACGCCCGCACGTTGTCAGCGAGTCAGCAGGACCCGCAGCTCAGCGGCGAGAGCGAAGCGGCCGTGCCGTGGCGCGAGTCACGCGGAGCGGCTCGCGTCTCTGTCGGGTGATGCCGCGGGCACTGTAACTCCGTCGCGCCTCTGACGCCGCAGGAATTCCACTGCCGGCCACTCACGCCTTGAGAATGCGTGCCCTTCATCGGGTCCGTTCAAGAGCAAACGGCGCGCCCGCGACGTTCATCCTCGTATCGTCGTCGCTTCCCGCTCCCTGCTTGCCGTTGCACGGACTGGCGTGGCGCGCAGCGCCCGCTCGATCCGCTGCAGCTCCCCGACGGACCACGCCTGGAATGGACAGCCGTTCGGCGTGTATGGCGGATCGGCGTCCGCGATCTCGCTCACGTGCCCGAGGCCAGCCTCATGAAGATGCGCGCGAAGCGGCGGAAGGAATCTTGCGGCGGCCTCGGCACGCGCCTCCGCCACGTCGCCCCGCACAGCGAGCCACGCGTCCACGAACGAGCCCATGAGCCAGGGCCACACCGTGCCCTGGTGGTAGGCGCCATCGCGTTCGCGCACGCCGCCCGCGTAGTGCGGTGCGTAGCCGGGTTCGCCGGGCGCAAGCGAGCGTGGTCCCAGAGGCGTGAGGAGTTCGCGCTCGACCAGGTCCACGACCGCGCGTGCACGAATGCCGTCGAGCAGCGGCACCGGCAGGCCGCCCACCGCGAACAGTTGGTTCGGCCGGAGCGAGTCGTCCACCACACCAGGGACGTGGCCCATGTCCACGACGTCGTACAGGCAACCGCGCGATTCGTTCCAGAAACGCGACACGAACGCGGTGCGGGCGCGATCGCGCAGCTCACCCCAGCGCGTGGCCGTCGTCTCGCTGCCGCGGCCCGCTAGCTTCGCCCCCACGTCGAGCGCGTTCACCCACAGCGCCTGGATCTCCACGGCCTTCCCCGTGCGCGGGGTCACCACCCAGTCGCCCACCTTGGCGTCCATCCAGGTGAGCTGAACGCCGGGCTCGCCCGACGCGAGCAGGCCGTCATCGTCCATGCGGATACCGAAGCGCGTGCCGCGTTCGTAGCCGGTGAGAATGGCTTCGACCGCGGCGCGCAGCGCGATGCGCTCCCGCGCGGCCACCCGTCGAGCCGCGCCGCGCATGGCTTCGAACCACTCGCCCACCACGACCACGTACCAGAGCGACGCGTCCACCGAGTTGTACTCGGGCGTGTCGCCCGAATCCGGGAAACGGTTCGGCAGCATGCCCAGGGACACCGCGCCCGCCCACTGGACGAGGATGCGCCGCGCGTCGTCGAGCCTGCCGCTGGCGAGGCATAGTCCGCGAAGCGCGATGAACGTGTCGCGGCCCCAGTCACCGAACCACGGGTAACCTGCGATCACGGTGAGTCCGACGTCGCGGCGCACGAGGTAGGCGTCCGCCGCCCGCCCGAGCGGATCCGAGAACGCGGCGCGGCGACGCTTCTCGCTCGTCGAGAGCCGCAGCGCGAGACCGCGCGCGGACTTCTCGGCGAAGCAGGGGCGCATCTGGGGCGTGTCCGCAGCCAGCACGAGCACCGCCTCCGGGCGCGACAGGTCCCAGCGGAACACACCCGGTGACGCCAGGTCCTCGACGTGATCGAGCCCTCGTTCGCGCTCGCGCTCGTAGAGGAATCGCCAGTACCAATCCGGCGCATGTTCGTAATCGGCGTCGGCCAGTGCCAGCACGCCGGGCACGCCGGGGTACGGCTTCCAGCCGATCGCAGCGCCCAAGCGCTCGGCGTCGAACCGGAACGTCTCGTTGGCGTGATGGAGCGCGTGCGGATCCCGGCCCGAGAGCAGGGGCCGCACACACAATCGCGTGCCCCGCGGTGCTCCTTCGACGCGCCAGCGCAACACGACCACGGGAGAGCCGTGGCGCGCATGGCACTCGTGCATGACCTGCGTGCCGTCCGGCAGCTTCCACGTCCAGCGCGGCCACGGCTCGTGCGCGAACGAGGCCCGAGCAGCCGTCGCCTCGCCGGTCACCACGCCCGAGGCGTACCGCTGCGCGGTGAGCGCGATCCGCTCATCGTCCCGCTCGAGCCAAGCCTCGACGCCGTTCACGAGCAGCCAGCGGTTCCCCGGCGGCTTCGCGGCGTGCAACAGGAGCGCGTGATAGCGCCGCGTGCGCACACAGCGCGCGGTGCCCGAGGCGAAGCCGCCCAGGCCATCCGCCTCGAGCCACTCGCGCTCGCCGGTCGTGGCGTCGCTCACGTGCGCGCCCCCGCCAGCTCGTGCGCTCCGTTTGACCGCGCCCGGCCGAGAACCCGCCCCACCGCGCTCTTCTCGACACAGCGCGCCGCGAGCGCAGTCCAGCCGGTCTGGTGGCTGGCGCCCACGCCACGGCCGGTGTCGCCGTGAAAGTACTCGTGGAACAGCACCAGGTCGCGCCAATGGACGTCCATGGCGTAACGCGGGTCGTCGCCGTGACACGGCCGCCGCCCGTTCGCGTCGGGCAGGAAAAGCGTCGCGAGCCGGCGCGACAGCTCGCGCGCCGCCTCGCCCAGGTCGAGCATGCGGCCGGAGCCGACCGGACACTCCACGCGCAGCGTGTCGCCGTAGTAGTGGTGGTAGCGCTCGAGTGCTTCGACGAGCAGGTAGTTCACCGGGAACCACACCGGGCCGCGCCAGTTGGAGTTGCCTCCGAATAGCCCGGTGTCGGACTCCGCCGGCGTGTAGTGCACGCGGTGTTCCATGCCGTCGGTGCGGAACACGTACGGTTCGTCGCGATACGCCGCGGACAG
>JAHFBW010000403.1 GCA_023249845.1 Candidatus Eiseniibacteriota bacterium | reverse complement strand
CTGTTCGTGAATGCGGCCGATGCCATGGGGGCGCAGGAGTCCCGCCGCGCCATCCGTGTGAGCACCAAGCTCGACCCGCGCGCGCAGGCGGCGGAGATCGAGGTGCAGGACACCGGGCCGGGCATCAAGCGCGAGCACCTGGGGCGCATGTTCGAGTTCATGTTCACCACCAAGCCAGAGGGGCACGGCTTCGGGCTGTCCACCTCGCACCGCACCATCGAGAACCACGGCGGCAGGATCACCGTGGACAGTGAGCCCGGCAACGGCGCGCGATTCCACATCGAGCTGCCGCTGTCCGGTCCCGGGAGCTGGCGCTGACGGAGGCGGACGGAGGCGGCGTCCCGATGCTGGGGACGGGTCCGGCGGTGGCGCGTCCCACCGTGGCGACGGTGTGCCGCATCGATTTCGGCAGCGTGCGCCTGCTCGCCGACGACGGCCACGACTTCGAGGGGAGCGTACCGGCCAAGCTGCGCGGCGTGAAAAAGTCGCTCGGCAATGCCGTGGTGACCGGCGACCGCGTGGCGCTCCAGTGGGACCACGAGCGCGCCCTCGTCGAACGCGTCGAGTCCCGCCGCAACGTGTTCTCCCGCCGTGCCGCGGGCGAGCGCGATGCAGAACAGGTGGTGACCGCGAACCTCGACCAGGTCGTGATCGTGGCGGCGCTGCAACGCCCCGACTTCAGTCCCGGGCTCGTCGACCGCGTGCTGGTGCAGTGCGAGCGCGCCGGCATCCCGGCGCTGCTCGTGCTCAACAAGACCGACCTCGACTCGCGCAGCGAGACCGAGTCGTTGCTCGCGGAGTACACGCGCGCGGGCGTGCGCGGACTCGCCACGTGCGCGGTGAGCGGGCTGGGTGTCGACGCCGTGCGTGAGGCCTGCGGACCCATCCTTCGGATGGGTACCCCGCGTCGGACCCTGTTCGTGGGGCACTCGGGCGTGGGCAAGAGCACGCTGCTCGCGAAGCTCATGCCGGCGGTGACCATCAGCCAGGGCGAGGTGAACGAGGTCACGGGCAAGGGCCGGCACACCACCAGCGCCGCGGTGCTGTACCGGCCGGCGCCGGAGACCGAGCTCGTGGACACGCCCGGCGTGCGCGCGTTCGCGCTGTGGGGGGTCGAGGCCGGCGAGTTGGTGGAGTACTATCCGGAACTCCGGCCGCTCGCAGGCGGCTGCCGGTTCAGCGATTGCCGCCACGACCGCGAGCCCGGCTGCGCCCTTCGCGCGGCCGTCGAACGCGGAGAAGTCGGCGAGCGGCGCTTTGCGTCATACTGCAAGCTGCGCGACGAGCTCGCGGAGGGGTTCCACTAGCGGCCGTGGCCCCGCGCGAGCAGCGAAAGGGGCCGCACCTGGATCCTCAGTCGAATCCCTCGCCATTCAATCCTGCGCTCTCGCACCTCGAGTGCTTCGATTGTCATTCGAGCTGCGACCTGTCCGCGCCGCGGAGCGTGTGCCCGAAATGCGGCCGGCCGCTCGTGGCGCGCTACGACCTCGCGCGCATCCGGGACAGCGTTCCGCGCGACAGCCTCAACCGCTTCGGCACCGATCTGTGGCGCTACCGCGCCGTGCTGCCGTTCGCAACGGCGTTTCCCGCCGTGCGACTGGGGGAGGGCGGCACGCCGCTCCTGCCGCTGCCGCGCGTGGCGGAGCGGCTTGGGCTCGCGAGCCTGTGGATGAAGGAGGAGAGCCCGAACCCGACACAGTCGTTCAAGGCGCGCGGCCTGGTGATGGCGGTGAACGGCGCCGTGGCGTGGGGCCGGAAGGGCATCGCGCTGCCGTCGGCGGGCAACGCCGGCAGCGCCGCGGCCGCCTACGCCGCCGCGGCCGGCCTGCCGTGCCGGGTCGCCATCCCGGACGACACGCCCGAGGCATTCGCGCTCGAACTGGCGGCGTTCGGCGCCGAGGTGCGGCTGGTCAAGGGCACCATCGCCGACTGCGGCCGGGTCGCGGCCGAGTGGGCGCCGTCGCCCGAGTGGTGGAACGTGGCCACGTTCAAGGAGCCGTTCCGGCTCGAGGGCAAGAAGACGCTCGGCTACGAGATCGCCGAGCAGCTCGGCTGGGAGCTGCCGGACGTCATCCTGTATCCGACGGGCGGCGGCACGGGGCTCGTGGGCATGGCCAAGGCGTTCCGCGAGATGCAGGAGCTGGGCTGGATCGAGGCCGCGCTGCCGCGGCTCGTGGCCGTGCAGGTCACCGGCTGCGCGCCGGTGGTGCGCGCGTTCGAGGCCGGCGCCGCGCATGCCGAGCCGTGGCAGAACGCGCGCACGGTGGCGAGCGGCCTGCGCGTGCCGTCGCCGTTCGCCGACACGCTCATCCTCGACGGCATCCACAGCACGAATGGCACCGCGGTCGCG
>JAHFBW010000402.1 GCA_023249845.1 Candidatus Eiseniibacteriota bacterium | reverse complement strand
GGTGGTGGACCACGCCGCGGCGCACCAGCGCTGGAGCCGCGTCAACCCGTTCGGGCTCGTCCGGCGCGAGAAGGAGGCGCGGCGGAAGTACGAGCTGCTCACCCTGGCTGAGCTCGCGCGCGTGCAGGAGCACCTCCGCAGCGACCGCCAGCGCCTCTTCCGGGTGGCACTGCACACCGGCATGCGCCCCGGCGAGCTGATGGGGCTCCGAGTGGCGGACGTCGACTTCCCCAACGGCGTCATCAACGTGCGCGTGAGCCGCGACCGCGAGACGACGAAGACGGGCACAGCGCGGGAGGTGCCCATCCACCCCGCCATCCACGAGGACCTCCTCGACGCGTGCGTGGAGTCGAAGGGAGAGCTCGTCTTCGGGCACCGCCTCGACGGCTCGCTCGAGTCGCAGAACACCAAGCTGACGCGCATCCTCCGCACCGCCATGGCGAAGGCCGACGTGGGCGTGCTGGGCGCGGCGTGGAAGTGCCGCCGCTCAGGGTGCGGTCACGCCGAGACGCACCTCGGGCCCATCGATCGCCGGCGCCGTCGCTACTGCCCCAAGTGCGACTTCCGCTTGCTGCCCGTGCCGATGATCCGCGAGGTGCGCTGGTACGACCTCCGGCACATGGCGGCCACCTTCCACCACGACGCCGGCGCGGACCGCGTCTGCGTGGCGCTCGCCATGGGCCACAGCCTCGAGACCACGACGGAGGAGATCTACACGCACCCGAGCCTGGCCAAGATGCGCGTCGAGCTTTCCCGGTGGCAACTTCGGCGACCCGCTCACCACAGGTGAGGAGAACACCTGTTGACGTGGAGCGCTGCGTCCCGTATTTTGACTAGCGTAGTTCACAAAACTGAATCAAATGCCGTCAACGAGACCCCTCGGCCTCGTCGCCAGGCGAATGCGGTGGTAGCTCAGTTGGTAGAGCACAAGCTTCCCAAGCATTCGCCCGCCGAAGTCGCAGCTTGAGGCCTAGGGTTCCCTCGGTGACGGCTCCTCCAAGGAGCCGCCCGTGTCCCGGAAGTCCCAGAAGAGCCGAACCCTCCCGTCGCACCCCCACATCGCCACCCGGCTGTACCTCCGCCGCCTCGAGGCCGAGGGTGTTGACGCTGTCGAGAAGCTGACAGCTTCGCACTGGGAAACCATCTACCGCCTCGAGTCCGGCACCACCTCGCCGCTGGTGATCAGCGGGGGTGCGCGATGAGCACGGACATCACCTCCCCGACGCGCGCTCGCCGTGGTGAGCGCATCGCCGCCGCCATCGCCGCCATCCGCCAGTTCGAGGCCGCCCAGTTCGACTGGAGCTACCCCGAGCTCGCCGGCGCGCTGGGCTGCAGCCCCCAGCAGGCCCGCGCCCTGGTCGCCACCCTCGTGCTCAAGGGCCACCTCGAGTACCGCGAGACGACCGTCCGCAAGTCGCTCCCCCGGCTGACCGAGACCGCTCCCGCGGCCGACGCGTCGCAGGCGGGCGCAGCGTGAACCTCGGAAACGGAATCACGCTCATCCACGGCGACGCGCTCACGACGCTGCCGCTTATCGAGGCGGGCTCAGTCGATGCCGTGGTCACGGATCCGCCCTACGGCGAAACCTCGCTGAAGTGGGACCGCTGGCCGCGTGGGTGGCTGAAACTCTGCCTCTCATTGCTCAAGCCCAGCGGCTCGCTCTGGTGCTTCGGCTCCATGCGGATGTTCCTCGATGAGGTCGCGGAGTTCGAGGGCTGGCGCTTCGTGCAGGACGTCGTGTGGGAGAAGCAAAACGGCAGCGGCCTGCACAACGATCGCTTTCGCCGCGTGCACGAACACGCCTGCCAGTTCGTCCCCAAGGCGCAGGTCTGGGCCGACATGTTCAAGGCCCCGGTCACGACGCCCGACGCCACTGCGCGCACGGTGCGGCGCAAGGCGAGGCCGGCGCACTGGGGCGCCATTGGCAATGAGCACGTCTTCACGTCAGAGGACGGTGGCCCGCGCCTGATGCGCAGCGTGATTGCCATGCGGAACATGCACGGCCGCGCGATGCACCCGACCCAGAAGCCTGAGGGCATCGTGGAGCCGCTGCTGCGCTACTCGGTTCCGGGGGGGGGGCTCGTGCTTGACCCCTTCGCCGGAAGCGGCACCACACTCGCCGTGGCGCGCTCCCTCGGCTTGCGCTGCATCGGCATCGAGGCGAACACGAAGTACGTCGAGGTGGCCACCAACCGACTGCGCGGAACGCTCGCACTGGGAGGCGCAGCGTGAACGCTCCCAACGCCGTGCAGCACCACGCCGCCGTCCTCGCGGGGGCCGCGTGAACTGGTCCGACGAGAAGTACGTGAAGCTCTACACGCGCGACACCCTCACCTGGCTGTCGCTGTCCTTCGAGG
>JAHFBW010000401.1 GCA_023249845.1 Candidatus Eiseniibacteriota bacterium | reverse complement strand
CGGCAGGAAGTTGCGCGCCGGGTCCTCGGCGATGATGCGCGCCTCCATGGACCAGCCGCGCGGCGCCGGCGGCGTGTCGCCGAACGACAGCTCGTCGCCCTCCGCCACGCGCAGCTGCTCGGCCACCAGGTCGAGGCCGGTCACCATCTCGGTCACCGGGTGCTCCACCTGAAGCCGGGTGTTCATCTCCAGGAAGTAGAACCGGCGTTGCTCATCCAGGATGAACTCGACCGTCCCCGCCGAGCGATAGCCCACCTGCTTCGCGACACGGCAGGCGGACTCGCCGAACGCCCGGCGTGTCGCGTCGTCGAACGCGGGGCAGGGTGTCTCTTCGAGCAGCTTCTGGTGGCGCCGCTGCACGCTGCACTCGCGCTCGCCCAGGAACGCAACGCGTCCGGTGGAGTCGGCGAGGATCTGCGCCTCGACGTGCCGCGGCCGCTCGATGAATCGCTCCACGAACACGCGCTCGTCACCGAACGCAGCCCTGGCCTCGCCGCGTGTCAGGTCCCACGCCGCCGCAAGCTCGGCGTCGCTTCGCACGACGCGCATGCCCTTGCCGCCACCGCCGGCCACGGCCTTGAGCATGATCGGGTAACCAATGGACTTTGAGAAGCGCTCCAGTTCGTCGCGCGAGCCGATGGGACCCGGAGAACCCGGCACCACCGGCACGCCCGCGGCCAACGCGGCCTTGCGCGCCGCGAGCTTGTCGCCGAGCGCTGCGATCGTCTCCGGCGAGGGCCCGATGAACGCCATGCCTGCCTCGGCGCAGGCGCGCGCGAAAGCTTCGTTCTCGGCGAAGAACCCGTAGCCTGGATGGATGGCGTCGGCGCGCACGCGCCTTGCGGTCTCGAGCACCCGCTCCATGTTGAGGTAGCTCTCCCGTGACGGCCCGGGACCGACCGGATAGGCCTCGTCGGCCATGAGCACATGCAGCGCGGTGCGGTCGGGCTCGCTGAAGATGGCGATGCTCGTGCGGCCCGTCTCACGGAGCGTGCGGAGGATGCGCACAGCGATCTCGCCGCGATTCGCGATGAGCACGCGCTGGAGCCTCGGCATCAGTCCTCCATCACCACGCACGCGACGCCGAGGCCGCCGTCGTGCGAGATCGTGAGGTGGGCGCGCGTCGCGCCCATGGCGCGGAATCGTTCGAGGGCCGCGCCCGACAACTTGAGCGTGGGCACGCGGCCACCCGGCTGCACGACCTCGATCTGCGTCCAGCCGACGCCGCCGGCGATGCCCGTGCCGAGCGCCTTGCTCGCCGCCTCCTTGGCCGCGAAACGTGCCGCAAGGTGAGGCAGCGGATCCTTGAACGCACGGCAATAAGCCAGTTCGTCCGGCGTGAACAACCGGCGCTCCATCCGTTCCCCGAACCGCTTCAGGGACTCGGAGATGCGCTCGACCTTGCACACGTCGATGCCGATGCCGCGGACCGCCACGAGTCCTCCGGAGGCGTGAGTGAGACGCCGAAGCAGGCGACTGTAGGGTCGCCACCTCGCCGGGGCAAGGTCACGCGCTTCAGAGCCCCGCTTCGATGCCCAATCGTACCGAGCGCGGGTTCCGCACCAGTCGCGGATCGCTCACCGGCACCCAGCCACCGGCGCCACCGTTCAAGCGCGGGTCCCAATAGGCACCGCCGCCGCGACCGGTCTCGGTGCGATACCCGGCGTAGTCGTCGCGCAGCGAGTTGATCTCGGGATTCGGGAACCCGGCCACACTCGCGAACGCGTCACCGCGCGTGTTGAAGACGTTTCGCACGTCGAACAGGAGCTTCGCGCCGTGCAGCGCGGGATGCTCGAACCGCAACACGACATCCGTGCGCTCGGTCCAAGCGAGCCGGCGTGAGTTGACAGCAGCGAGGTCCGGCGCGACCAGCGGACCGCCCGGCACACCCTGGTCCGAGACTGTCGGGGTCCAATGCGGACCGGACGCAACCTGAGTGATCCACCCGAACGTGAACGCGTGCGGCTCACGCCACACGGCGTCGAGGCCCACCATGTGCTCGCGGGCCCAGTCCAGCGGATGCTCGCCGAGCGGCAGCGGCCGGAATCCGAACGGCGTTCCATAGTACCAGCCGTCGGTGCCCGAGAGTGTGCCGTACGCGCTCATGTACGTATAGCGCAGCGAGAACTCGCCACGCAGCAGGCGGCGATACGCCGGTCCGCCCGATTCGTGCGCGCCGGGTCGCTGTGCTCCCGCGAGCAGCGCCAGCTCGAAGCCGGTCGCATGACCGTACTCGGTGTTCGCGTAGCGCGGCCGGAACGTCCCGCCGAAGTAGGGGTCGTTCACGATGCCGACCTGCCCGAACAGGTCGCGGTGGAACACCGACACCTGAGCGGCCCAGCGCTCGTCGAACAGATGCTTCACGCCCGCTTGGTACGTCAC
>JAHFBW010000125.1 GCA_023249845.1 Candidatus Eiseniibacteriota bacterium | reverse complement strand
GCGATTGGGTGAACCACTCGCTCGTGGTGGGCGACATTGGCGGCGGCGCGGCGCTCACGAAGAGCGATGACACGAACGTGACGGCCACCCTCGGGGGTGCGCCCACGGCGGCGTTGCTGGCGGCCACGAGCATTACGCTCGGGTGGACGGGGCAACTCAGCGTGGCGCGTGGCGGCACGGGCTTGAGCACGTTCACGGCGGCGGGCGGGATGCCGTACGCGACGGGGGCGACGACGCTGGCGGTGCTCGCCATTGGCACCGCGGGCCAGTTCCAGGTGGTGAACGGCGGGGGCACCGCGCCGGCATGGCACACGCTGGTGAGCGCGGATGTGACGGACGCCTCGAGCGCGGACACGGGCAACGTGCTCGTGAAGCGCGACAACGTGGGGAACTTCTCGGCCGGCACCATTACCGCCACCCTGAACGGCACCGCGCTGAGCGCGAGCACGGCGGCGTATGCCACCACGGCCGGCTCGGCGCTCTTCCTCACCACCCCGCGCACCATCAACGGCGTGGCGTTCGATGGCTCGGCCGATATTGTGGTGACGGCAGCCGCGGGCACGCTCTCGGGCAACACCTTGGCGGCCGGCGTAACAGCCTCTTCGCTCCTCAGTGCGGCCGGTGGGGCGTTCGGCACGGCGGCCTTCGTGGCCACCTCGGCGTTTGATGCTGCAGGAACCGCCTCGAGCGCGGTAGCTGCACACGCGGCCCTCACCACGGGCGTGCATGGCCTGGCCATCACGGCGGGGCAAATACTCACCGTCACCACGGGGGGCACCCTGGGCAGCGCCGCCTACACGGCGACGTCGGCCTACGATGCCGCAGGCACCGCGAGCAGCGCCGTGTCGGTGCACGCCGCACTGACGACAGGGGTGCACGGGCTGGCGATTACGCCCGGGCAGACACTGACGGTCACTACGGGCGGCACGCTCGGCAGTGCGGCGTACACGGCCAGCACCGCCTATGACGTCGCCGGGGCGGCAGCGGCCGTCACGCCGACGACGTTGGGCCTCGTGATCGGCACGAACGTGCAGGCGCACGCGGCGAAGCTGGACACCTTTGTGGCGCTGGCCGATGGGGCGGGGTGGCTGCACTCGAATGGCGGCGGCGTGTATGCGTGGAGCACGCCGAGCTACACGGATGTGGGGGCAGATGCGGCGGGCGCAGCGGCCACGGTGCAGGGCAACCTGAACACGCACGCAGCGCTCACCACCACGGCGCACGGCTTGGGGGCCTCGGCGTTCCATGCGGATGCGTTCTTCGCGCCGGCGGCGGGCTCGAGCTCCATTCTCACCGTGGGCACCATTGGCAGCGGCACCTGGAACGGCGCGGTGGTTTCCACCGTGTACGGCGGCACGGGCTTGGCGAGCTACGCGGCCGGCGACCTGCTCTACTACGCGAGCGGCACGGCGCTCAACAAGCTCACCATTGGCAGCGCCAACGCGGTGCTCACCTCGAGCGGCAGCGCCCCGCAGTGGAGCACGGCGCTCTCGGTGGCGAGCCTGGCCGCGTCCACGCGCCTCACCGCGCCGCTGCTCGGCACGACGACAAACGTGGACGTGGTGCTGGACCGAAACAACATTGCGCAGCTCACCCTGGGCGCGAGCGGTGCCACGTTCGCGGGAACCGTTGGGTGGGTCGGTGCGCTGCAATCCGGCGCGGTCCCGGCCTCGCTGGTCACGGCGGGGACGCTCGGAGCGGGAGGGTACAGAATCGTTGCCAACAGTGCAGCACTTTCTATCGGTGCAAGCACGCTCGATCATAGTGTGTGGCTTTCCCTGCGGAACTCAGTCAACGACGAAATAGGCTATCTCGGCTATGGTGTGAGCACTGCCGCAGGGTCCGACCTCTACATGCAGAATGGTCTTGCCGGATCGCTCATCCTGCGAACGAATGGCGTGAATCAGCTTACGCTAACGAATACTGGTGGTATGTTCGCTGGCTCCCTCGCCATCACGGGTGCCCTCTCGGGGGTGACGACGTTGGATTCCACAGTATTCGTGCGGAATACCGTCGCGATCGGAAATGACTCGTATCTTGAACTCAAACAAACCGGTATCGCCGATTGGCTCATCAATAATACGGCGACCAGCGGTAAGCTCGGATTCATTGAAAACGGCGTCGCCGAATGGTTCTCGCTGGCGAAAACGACGGGGATTGCCACCTTCGCAGGTCCGTTGTCCGTCACCGGCACCTCGACGCTGACGGGGAACGTCGGGATTGGGATAAGCGCGATCAGCAGAGTCGCATTGTATTTGCGCAGTAGTTCTCTTGCGAGTGCTGGACAAATAGCACTGGATGCAGAGTGCGTCTTTACGTCTGCGGCAACGAGCTATGGAGCGGGTGTTTATTCTGCCGTCGCGTTGGCAGCAGCAGCTTTCACGATGAACAGCGGCCTTGCTTTTTGGGCAGCGCCGCCGGTGCTCGGCGCTGGCTCAGCACTCACGAACTCGACCGGATTCCGTGCTGAGAACATGGGTGCGGCTGGCGTCACGAATGCGTTCGGCATCGACATCGCCGCGCAGTCGGGCGCGTCGGGGCTGAACATCGGACTGCGGAACGCGGGGACGACGGTGCTGAGTGGTGCGGTTTCATGCGCAAGTTCGCTGGCTTTTACAAGTCCCCTAGGTACAGTAGCGGGTGGTATCGTATTGAACGGGACGTACGGACTTACGATGCGTGGTACTACGGGAAGCCAGTCTGATCTTTCTCTACATTCCGCAGCGGGTGTAGAAGTGATCGCTGTCCTTACCGGGACTAATACGTTGCTGATTCCAGTAGCTACGCGCATGTCCAACTATGGCGCTGGCGCAGCGACCTTCGACGCGAGCGGGAACATCACCAGCGTCTCGGACATGCGGCACAAGACCGTGCAGGGCGCATTCGTGACGGGCCTCGAAGCGATCCGCCGGATCGAGCCGATCCTCTATCGCTGGAACGAACTCTCGGGCATGGAGCGTGAGCATACCTACGCCGGATTCAGCGCGCAGAATGTACAGGCTGCGTCGGAATGGGGCGTCGGCGTCAGCAAGGACGGCCTGCTCTCGCTGCAAGATCGTGCGATTCTCGCGATGCTCACGAACGCCGTGAAGGAACTCGACGCGCGCGTGTCCGCGCTGACTGCCTAATGCGCTGGCTCGCTCGTCTCTTCGCCGCGCTGTTCGGGAGCAAGACTCCGCCGGTTCCTGCGGTGGCGTCCTGCGCGCTCGGGGTCTGTACCCATCGCAACTCGGAGGGTGAGATCGCGGGGGTGCAGGCGTTGGGGGTTGGTCACGCACGGGTGACGATCTACACGCTCCAATCAGGCGATCTTGCGTCGTGGGCGTGGAAGATGCCGCAGTACGACGCGGCGGGACTCTCGTTGCTTATCGTCGTGCATGATCCGATCAACTCGGATGACATGGTGACGGCGATGGCGGCACTCACGCGAAAATACCAGGGTCGCACCTGGCAGGTCGGCAATGAGGCGGACGCCGATCCCGCGCACTATGCAGGGACAGGCAAAAAGTACGCGGCCTTGATGCGGCGCGTGATTGCGGCCTGTCCAGTTGGCACGCAGTTCGCTGGCATGGCGCTCGCGACGACGTGGAAGGATGATGACGGGCGCTGGACGGCGTTCCTGAAAGATTATCTCGCGGCTGGCGGACCGACGCTCGCGGCGTGGTGCGGGAACGCCTACCGAGACGTGGTGGCACAAGCCGCCGTCCTGCATCGTGCCCTGAATGGCCGGATGCCCGTCTGGATCACGGAGTTTGGGACGGAGCACGGCGACGATGCGCAAATCGCCCTCCTCGCCACGGTACCCACGTTCGCGAAGGGCGGCGTGAGCCGCGCGTACTGGTACTGTTACTGGGATGCGCAGGATGAGGGGTTTGGGTTGGTGCGCTACGACGATGCGCACCGGCCGGCGTGGGAGAGGGTGCGAACCATTTACCATTAGGAACGGGAGCCATGAGTACCGAAACGATGCAGCTACCGAACAAGACGGTGGAGCGGATTTACAAGGCGCTGGTTGTCCTCTCGCGCCGCACGTTGCCGAGCATCAACGACGACACGCGCGTGGGCCGCCTGCGTCGGCACTTCGCCCCGCTCGCCGAGCCCATCGAGGAGGCCCGGCAGCGTAAGATGATCGAGCACTCGAAGCTTGTCGGCGACGAGTCGCAGATCACGAACGCGGCGGCCATCGCGCAGTCCAACCTCGACATTGCGGGCGAGCTCTGCACGTTCGAGCGCCCGCATTGGGTGGTGACGGAAGCGATGATGCCGAAGACGCTGAAGACGGGCCTCGGGGAAGAGAACCGTGCGGGCGTGGGCGAGTTGCAAGTGGAGCTGGACTTCCTGTACCAGTGGCCCGAGGACCCGGATGCACCGAAGGGCACGGAGTAGCAGGGGGAAGGGGAAGGGACGCCGGATAGCGCAGCCTGGTAGCGCGCTGGATTCATTGTCCAGAGGTCGCGGGTTCGAATCCCGCTCCGGCCATTTACTGCAGGACCAACCCACGAGGGAACAATGAGCGCAACGAAGAAGATGTTCACGCCGGGCACGATCCCGGGTGGAGGCGAGGTGATGTTCCCGGATGGGAGCACGGCGACGGTGGCGTTGGATGGCTCGGTGCAGGTGCCGAACGCCTACGTGGCCTCGGATGCGGCCATCGCCAAGTCCAAGCTCGGGGCGCTCGCCATTGCCGATGGCGACGTGGCTGCGGGGGCAGCAATCGCTGCGAGCAAGCTCGCGGCTGGTGGCGGGGTAGCGGCGTTGCTCGGGGCGGGCCTGGGCGGCTCGGCCACGTACGTGAAGACGGACACGGGCACGAAGACGCTCGTGGCGGCGCACGCCACGAAGGACCGCGCCGTGATCGTGGAGGTGCACATCGAGCAGACGTTCGCCGATGGCGACACCTCGCAGCTCATCCTCAAGGTGGGCGAGACGGACACGGTGGAGAAGTTCTTCGCCTCGGCGGTGTTCACAGGCGCAACGGCCGGTTCCATCTTCATCATTGGCGCAGTCAACACGGCCACCAAGGCGATCATTGCCACCCTCACCGCGGCTGCAGGAACGGGCACGGGTTCGGCGACGGTGACAATCATCGCCATGCCGACCACGTAGCGAGGGCGCAGGCATGGCAACGCCGAGCGGGGGCAGGGAGACGCCGATTGGGCGGGGGTTGGTGGACCGCATTGCCGGGGCCGCCAAGGGTGCGTACGAGGGCTGGTTCGGTCCCGGCCAGCCCCTCGCCCCCATTGCGCCCAAGCAGGAAGTGGAGGGGCGGCAGTTCGATTACCCCTACGGCGTCAACCTTTCCTACGCCCCACGCCAGGAGCAGGGGCAGCAGGCTGCGCCGTTCCCGCTGCTGCGGGCGATAGCAGACCCGGCGCAGGGCGGGCTCGACCTGCTGCGGCTCGCCATTTCGAAGCGCAAGCGGCAGATGAGCAAGTTGAAATGGAAGATTCAGGGCCGAGACGACACGGATGGGGGCGACACGGCGCGACAAATAGAGGAGTGGTTCAAGAAACCCGATGGCTACCGCGGGTTCCGGCGCTGGCAGCGAATGCTGCTCGAGGACCATTTCGTGCTCGATGCGGTGGCCGTGTACCCACGGGCGCGCACGGACCGCGTGCTGCTCGAGCCGGTGGATGGGGCCACGCTCAAGCTCGTCATTGACGAGTTCGGGCGGCGGCCGTTGCCGCCGATGGCGGCGTACCAGCAGTTCCTCAAGAGCGTGCCGGCAACGGACTACACGACGGACGAGCTGTACTACTACGCAAGCGATGAGCGCACGGACCGCATTTACGGCTTCTCGCGCGTGGAGCAGGTGCTCAACATCGTCACCATCGCCCTCAACCGGCAGCTCTCCATCTCGAGCTACTACACGAAGGGCTCGATTCCGGAAATGCTGCTCGAGATGCCGGCCACGCTCTCCTCGGCTTCGCAACTCAAGGAGTTCGATGAGTTCTGGCAATCGCTCCTCTCCGGGCAGGTGGACCAGAAGTGGCGGGCGCGCATGATTCCGGCGGGGGCGAAGGCCATATTTGCGAAGGATGCCATTCTGAAGGACGCATTCGATGAGTGGCTGGCGCGCATCATTTGCTTTGCCTTCGACCTGCCGCCGACCTCGCTCGTAAAGGAAACGAACCGCAGCGTGAGCGAGACGCAGAAAGAGGCGGCGGAAGAGGAAGGGCTCGAGAGCACAAAGCAGGATTTCAAGGAAATCATGGACGACCTGCTGGCCGGGTGGTTTGATGGGGGCGCGGAGATGGAGTTCGCGTACGACGAGGAGGAAGTGGTCGACCAGGAGGCCAACGCCAAGATCGTCGTCTCGCTCTACGGCGGCACGACGGGCACGGCCAAGCCGGTGATTACGCTCTCCGAAGCGCGCGAGCGCGTGGGTTACGATGTGGCCACGGCAGAGCAGATAAAGGAACTGCAGCCGCCGGCACCGCTGCCGGAGCCGGGCGGGTTCGGCGGTGGCGACAAGAGCGGCGACAAAGGCGGCGACAAGGGCGCAGCAGGCGGGGAAGGGGACACGGCCGCCGCACTGGCCAGCAAGGCGCGGAAGGCTCGCGCCGGGAGGCCCCTTCCTGCTCCTCGCCGGAACGCGCACGCCTTCGCCGACGCACAGGAACGACTAGCCGAGCACTTGGCCCCGCGCCTGCACTCCATCGGGCACACGCTCGCCGGCGTGTTGCGGCACGGGCTCGTGACAGTAGGCAAGGCCGAGGGCGACGACAAAATAGCGCGCGTGCTCGCGGCCCTCACGCCCGAAGAGTGGCGGGCCATAGAGGACGTGCTCGGGCCCGTGCTGGCCGACTATGCGAAGCAGGTGGCCACGGCCGCGGCGCACCAGGCGGGCGTGGCCGTGGGCGCAACAGACGCCGAGCTCGAGGCCATGCTCGGGCAGGCGAACCTCGAGGCCGTGGCGTGGGCCGCGGAGCGGGCGGCGGCGCTGGTGAAGGAGATTGACGAGAGCACGCGCGCGCGGCTGCGGGAGACGATTTCCTCGGGCCTGGCGGAAGGGTTCACGAACCACGAACTGGCGGATGCCATTTCCGAGTCGGAGCTCTTCAGCGCCGAGCGCGCCCTGCTCATTGCGCGCACCGAAATGGCGAACGCCGAGAACGCCGCCACGCTTACGGGCTGGAAAGCCTCGGGCGTGGTGGAGGGGAAGGCGTGGGTGCCGGATGCGGAGGCGTGCGAGATTTGCCTGGGCAACGAGGCGGATGGCGTAATAGGACTGGACGAGACGTTCAGCAGCGGCGACACGGAACCCACGGCGCACCCGAACTGTGAGTGCACGCTCGAGGCCGTGCTCGCCGAGCCGGGCGGGTAGTGCGCGGCAGGCGGGGGCTTGCTTGCTTCCGCGAAGGGCCGTATGTTGGGCAGCATACCGGAACAGGCAACACCAGTAGCAGCGCGCGCACGCGCAACGCGGCCGGCGGGTGACAATCCCTCGTGAGGCCATCGCGTTGAACGATCGGTTTTCCTTCTATACCGAAATCTCCAAGATTGAGCCGCAGGACGACGGCACGATCAAGGTGTTCGGCATCGCCTCGAGCGAGGCCAAGGATTCCGATGGCGAGGTGACGAACCCCGAGGCATTCAAGGCCGCCCTGCCGGAGTTTTTCAGCAACGGGCCCGCGCTGCGCGAAATGCACCAGCTCATTGCCGCGGGCAAGGTAACGGACGCGAACGTGGACGAAGCGGGCAAGGCACACATTGCCGCGCACGTCGTGGACGAGGGCTCCGTCAAGAAAGTCAAAGCCGGCGTGCTGCGCGGCTTCTCGTGGCGCGGCCCCATTCTCGCGCGCCGCCCCGGGGCCCCGCACATTCTCGACAAGATCCGCATTACGGAGATTTCCCTCGTGGACCGGCCCGCCAACCCGGAAGCGGTGATTGAGCTCTGGAAGGCCGAGGACGCCACGAAGGTGAGCGAGCGCACGGATACCACGCCGGCCGCGGGTGAGGACAAGTACGGCGATGTGAAGTTCGCGGACCCGAAGAACAAGAAATACCCGGTGGACACGAAAGCCCACGCGCAGGCGGCGCTCTCCTATTGGGGCAAGCCGAAGAACCGCGCGAAGTACAACGCCGCGGACCAGAAGACCATCGGCGGGCGCATTCGCGCTGCCGCCAAAAAGTTCGGCATCGACGTCTCGGAGGAGAAAGTGGACACGCCCACGGGCAAGAAAGACGAGGCGAAGAAGGGGCTGTACGACGTGAGCAACCTGGCCGACCTCGTGCAGCGCCTTTCGTGGGCGGCACAGAACGCCGAGGCTGAGCGCGCGATGGAGGGCGACACCTCCACGGTGCCGGAAGAGCTCATTGCGCACGCCCGCGGGTTGGGCGAGACGCTGAAGAAGATGACCGAGGAAGAGGTCGCCGAACTCTTCGGCGAGCCCGAGGACAAGACCGCCAGCGCGGGGGAAGCCGTGAAGAGCGACGAAGAGCAGGCCGCCGAGAAGGCCGCCGCCGCGAAGGCCGCGGACGAAGCCGCAAAGGCGGCAGCCGATGCCGCGGAGAAGGCCGCCCGCGAGAAGCCGAAGCCCGACAACGGGGAAGAGGACGCCGTGCTGCACCCGAAATACATCGAGGCGTTCGGCAAGGTGCACGCCGGGCTGAAGGCGCACCGGGATGCCCTGGGCGAAGCGCACAAGGCGATGATCGAGACGTGCGCCAAGATGGGCGGGATGCTCGGCGAGGACGACGACGAGGCGACGAAGGCCGCGAAGGCCGGCGTGCTGCTCGCGGCCGAGACGCAGGACATGGCGAGCAAGGTGGCCAGCCTCACGAGCGAGAAAACGGCGCTCGAGGCCACGGTGGCCGAGCAGGCCGAGGCCATCAAGTCCCTCACGGCAGCGACGGAGG
>JAHFBW010000124.1 GCA_023249845.1 Candidatus Eiseniibacteriota bacterium | reverse complement strand
GATGGTGCTGCCGTTGTCCGAGCCGCGGAAGTGAGCGTCACCATAGTTCACCTCGAAGTGGCCGATCCGCAGCGTCAGATACTTCATGATCTCGTCGAGCGTGGCGTTCTCCCACGGCGAGCCGTCGATCAACAGGAAGCCGTCCTTGACCCATGACTCGTTGTGGTGTCGCGACGACAAGTAGGTCGTCATCTCGACGCGGATGCCCTCCGCGAGTTGCGCGTCCATGTACATGTTCGCAGCCGCGTTGTTGAACCCCGCGCCGATCTTCTTGAGTTGATTCTGGTTGACCGGTGGCACGCCCGAGATCACCGGCGTGGCGTTGTTCGAGTGATGCAGCGCCTGGAACTGCTGCGTGAAGCCGCCACCCCAGGACAGCACGAACCCATCGTACGGCGCGCCCGGCTCCTTCGGGGGCTCGAACTGGTTGATGCTGCGGGAATCATGCGGCCGATAGTGCTGAATGGTGACGGGGGAGACCTTCGCGCGCGGCGTCGCTCCCGGGATGCGATCTTCCGCGCGAGCCATCGTGGCAGCGACCGCGGCGAGCCCTAAGACGGCGGCCAGCCCGATCACGAGCATCCTGCGGCTCTTCATCGTCGTCATATCGTGCCCCTTTCGTCAGTGGTGAGAGACAGCCTTGGCGCCACCCGCTTCACCCGGCACCAGCAATAGCCGGTAGTGCACGACGATCGGATCACGCACCTTGAGCGTGCCGAGCATCATCGTGGGCGGCTTCACGCCGTATTCACTCATGAGCATCGCGTGCGAACCCTCGAGCCACACGCCCGCCTCGCCACGCACGAGCTGGCCCTTCACAGTGATGGCGCGTTCGTGACCGGCCACCTTGAGCGAGCCGTCCGCCGACACCGGGAGCGTGTCGCCGCGGGCGACGCCTAACCGCGAGGCCGAGAGCAGGAAGCGGATCTCGGGGAACTCGTCGGCGCGGAGCGCCTTGAGCATGTTCTTGTCGAGCGCCGGCTTGCCCGAGTGCATTGTCTTGAGCGGCACGACGAGGTCCAAGCCGCGCAAGCTCCCCGAGCGGAGCCACGCATCGAGCGCTGCGGCATCGGCCGGGTCGGCCTGGCTCCCGTCGCGCATGAGCGTGAACCCGAGCGTCGACGTACGACTTTCGTACTCATGCAGCGTGGAGGTGCCCTCCAGCCACAGCTCGCTGCCGGCCCCGAGCGACACGGCCGCGCGAGACGCGACCGCCGTCTCGGCTCGGCCGAGCGCCGCGCCCGCCAGGATCAACACGGCGAGCGCCACCCCCGGCCATCGCCCAAGCGCCGCGCGATCCGTCAACTCATGGCTTCTCATGGGGCTCCTCCTTCACGACGAGCACGTTGCAGTGCGCATGGGTCACCGCATGGCTCGAGACACTTCCCAAAAGCAACTTCGCGAAACCCGTGCGCCCATGGGACCCCACGACCAGCAGGTCCACGCGTTCGTCGCTTGCCAGCCGGAGCAGCGCGTCACGCGGATCGCCGGTCGGCACACGGTGCTCGGTGGCGATGCCCGCCTCGCGCAGCTCGGCCTCGGCCTGGCTGACGACGTTGTTCGCGTGCTGGCGCTGTTCTTCGCTGACCTCGAGCAGCAACGGCACCCCGGACTCGGTTCCCACTCCCGGCGGCGTGAGCGCGGGCGACACCACGCTCGCCACCAGGACCCGGCTACCGGCCGGCCAGCGCATGCGCGCCACGAACCGCACCGCGCGCTGCGAATGTGGCGAGTCGTCCACCGCGATCAGGATCTTCATGACGCCTCCTCTCGTCCGACATGTGAAGCTTCGACTTTCGGCGAAGCGGTAACCATGGGACGGAGGGTGGGCGCGAACTGGTCCGAAAGGAGTACTCGCGACGTTCGCGCGATCTACCGCGAAGGGGTACCCTTCCGTGGCGAACCTCCACCCCAGTCGAGGAGTCCGCCGTGTCCGAACGTCGCAGCCAGAAACCAAGAGCCGTGGTCCGCCGCGAGCACAAGGACGCCTCGCCCTTGATCCGGATCGTCGTCGCCGATCACCACGCGATAGACCGAGGTGGCATGGTCGGGCTGCTCGAGAACGAGAGCGACTTCCTTGTCGTGGGCGAGGCGGCGACGCTCGAAGAGCTTTTGGTCCAGTGCCGAGCGCTCCACCCCGACGTGGTGGTACTGACGATGAACCTGCCGTCCCAGAGCGAGGATTCCCCGATCCCGCGGCTCCGCCGCGATCTGCCGGACCTGAAGATCCTGGCGATGAGCGACCGCGGGACCCACAACTGCTTGGTGTTGAACCCGCCCTCACGCCGACGCCGCGGCAAGGAGCCCGAGCCCTATTGCGCCGCCGGGACCGATTGCCTGGCACTGGCGGTGGCGCAGGGTGCGCGCGCCACCGTGCGCCGGAGCGCGGACCCCGAGGACCTGTTCCGTGGCATCCGCGCGGTGGCCGCGGGGCAGTCGTGGTTCGACCCGCAGACCACGACCGGCTTGGTGTCGGCGAAGGACATCGGCGATGGCAGCCCCGGCGACACCGACCCGCTGTCGGAGCGCGAGCTGGACGTGGCGGCGCTCATCGCCGAGGGGCTCTCGAACAAAGAGATCTCCGGCGAACTCCGCATTAGCGAGCCCACCGTGAAAAAGCACGTCGGGCACATCCTGGAGAAACTGGGACTTCAGGACCGCTTGCAGGCCGGCCTGCACATCGCCCGGAATCCGCTGATCGTGGCGCGCCGTCCGTCCGCGGAGCGCGGCCGCCGCCCGTCCGCGTGACGCCCGGCGTCGCGGTGCGCATCCGGCGGCTCCCGCACGCCGACGGCTTGGCGCTCCCGGCCTACGAGACCCTCGGCGCTGCCGGCATGGACGTCCGCGCCGCCGTGGAGGCCCCGCTCGCCCTGGCGCCCGGCGCGATCGCGATGGTCCCCACCGGACTCGCGATCGAGGTGCCGGAAGGTTACGAGATGCAGGTGCGGCCGCGATCCGGCCTGGCCGCCCGCCACGGCATCACGCTGCCGAACAGTCCCGCGACCATCGACTCCGACTACCGGGGCGAGGTTCGCGTCATCGTACAGAACCTGGGGAGCGAGCCGTTCGTGGTCGAACGCGGGGCCCGTATCGCCCAGCTCGTCCTGCAGCGGGTGCCGCGTGTGGCGTGGGTGGAGGTGGACGCGCTTTCCGAGACCGAGCGCGGAGTCTCAGGCTTCGGTCACACCGGCCGCGGTTGAGCGTTCAGCGCTCGACGAGCACGAACGCCAGGCCGTCGTAGCCCTTGCCGCCCACGATCTGCAACGTGGTCGCGGACACGCGGGGCTCGGCCGAGATGATCTCGTTCATGCGCCGCACGCCCTGGACGCTCGCGTCCGCGCTGGCGGCGTTCGCCACTTCGCCCTCACGCACCACGTTGTCCACGAGGATGAGCGTGCCGGGGCGTGACAGGCGGAGCGACCACGTGAAGTACTCCGGCAGGCTGGGCTTGTCGGCGTCCACGAACACGAGGTCGAACGGGCCCGCCCCCTCTTGGACGAGTTGCGGCAGCACGTCGAGCGCGGCGCCCTCGCGCAGCTCGATGTCACCCAAGTGTCCGGCTCGCGCGAACGACTCGCGCGCGACTTTCGCATGGCGAGGGTCGCGTTCGAGCGTCAGGACCCGGCCTCCGCTCGCCAGGCCGCGCGCCAGCCACAGCGTGCTGTACCCGCCGAGCGTGCCGATCTCGAGAACCTTTCGTGCTTGGAGGAGGCGCGCGAGAAGTTCGAGGAGCCGGCCCTGGGTGGGCGTCACCGCGATGGCGGGGAGCCCTGCGGCCTCACTGGCCTCGAGCGCCGAAGTGAGCGCGCGGTCGGCGGGCACGAACGTCTCGGTTAGGTAGCGGTCCACGGCTTCCCAGCGTTCGAGCGACATGGGGCGGAGGGTAGCGCGCGCGTCGTCCGTGCGCATCCCTCTCAGGCCTACCACGAGAATGGGGGCGATGGCTCGCGCCACCGCCCCCGCTCGATTCCAGGCGGAGCGCCGGTGCAGGCGCGCTCCCCAGTGCGCCTCACGCGTTCGCGTGCGGCCGCCCCGCCTTTCCTTCGCGCTGCGCACGCCTCGCGATCTCGCGCACCTCGAGCCGCGCCCGCCGGCACGCCTCCTGCTGGCGTGCGGACAGCTCGGACATGCGCCGCGACAGTTCCCGCTGCCGGCCGGCGTGCTTCTCCTGCTGCGCCGAGAAGTCCTCCTGCATCCGCTGCATCTCGGCGCGCATCTCGCGCGACGCGGCGTCGGCCTCGGCACGATCGGCTCGCGACGTGGCGCGGCGCGCGGCGCGGACCTCGAGCAGGGCCAGTCGTGCGCTCAGTGCGCCCATCCGCCCGCCCAGCCGGCCCATCGCGGCGCCGCGCTTGCCCATCTCCCCGCCGAGCTCGCCCATCTGCTGGCCGAGCTCGCGCATTGGCTGCGTGGCGCGTCGCACGTCCGCGACGAGGGCGGGATCCGTCACTATGAACTCCTCTCCACCCTCACGAAACCAGAAGCGCAGTTCGCCGTTCCCGCGGCTGGCGTGAACGCGGTGGCGGTCGCCGTTCTCGATCCAGACGTCGCCATCGTCGTCCAGGAGTCCCCACGAGAAATCGGACTCACCGGCCTCGGTGGAGTAGGCGAAGCCCGAACCGACCGTGCTCGCGAGGCTCAGCGTTGCGAGGCCGGACCCTGCGTGGTGGCGGTGACGCCGTGTCACGGACACGCGCTCGGCGATGCGGGCGACCGCTCGGTTCGCGGCGGAGCGCCCGGGTTCCCAGGCGAGAAGGACGGCCGCCATCAGCGACCAGGACGCGAAGGTGAACACGGCCAGCGCCAACAGGACGCGATTCACTGTCGGGGACAGGCGATGGAACGACATGGCTTCCTCCGGGTTCTGCCCACGCGGGCGCAGGGGATTCGGAGGCTCTGACAGGCTTCCCGGCGCCCGGGTTGGAAGCGGGGCGTCCCGCGCGGGCCCGAGCGTTGCCTTTCGCGCCCCTGACGCTGGCGCGGACCCGGTCTGCGCCGTAGGCTCGTGGCCGATGGCACTGCACCTCTCCACCCACTGGAACGGCGAGCTCAAGTCCTGGCCGCTGGAAGGATCGCCGCTGCGCCTGGGGCGCGGATCGACCAATGCGGTGCAGCTCCTGGACGCGACCGTCTCCAAAGAGCACGCCGAGATGCACCAGATCGACGGCCGATGGACGATTCGCGACCTCGGCAGTCGGAACGGCACGCGCGTCAACGGCCGCGAGGCCACGGCGCCGCTCCCGGTGGCGGCGGGGGATCGCATCGAGGTCGGGCACGTCGTGCTCCAGGTGCAGGACGCCGGACGCGCCGAGGCGACGAGCTTCACGGTCTCGGAGAACGTCGGCTCGTCGCTGCGCTTGAACGTGCGCGAGGTGCTCGAGCGCCCGGCATCCACCGAGGGCACGACGGCGCGCGTACTCCACCTTCTCGCCGAGGCCGGACAGCTGCTCGTGCTGCCTCGGCCGCTGGCTGAGACGTGCGAGGCCATCCTCGGGCTGGTCGAGAAGGCGGTGCGCGCGAGCCGGCTCGTCGTACTCATGCGCGATCCCGTCACGAACGAGCTGTCCCAGGTGGCGGCGCGCTACCGGGGCGGCCGCGCGGCCGAGCCGCTGGCGCTCTCGCAGAGCATCACGCGCGCCGTGCTCGCCGAGAACACCGCGGTCATCACCGGCGACGCCGCGCACGATCCGCGTTTCTTGGCACAGCACAGCATCATCGCGCAGGCCATCCATTCCGCCATGGCGGTGCCGCTGTTCGACAACCAGTCCGTGCTCGGCATCCTCTACGTGGACAGCACGGACCCGGGCGTGCTCTACGGCCAGTCCGAGCTGGAGCTGCTCACGCTGCTCGGCAACATGGCGGCGGTGAAGATCACGAATTCGCGGCTGCTCGAG
The DNA here is from genome assembly GCA_023249845.1 of Candidatus Eiseniibacteriota bacterium. Taxonomy (GTDB): domain Bacteria; phylum Eisenbacteria; class RBG-16-71-46; order RBG-16-71-46; family RBG-16-71-46; genus JAIOPA01. The sequence continues at coordinate 2,996 of JAHFBW010000124.1, read as the reverse complement.
GACGAGCAGGTTCGCCAACGTCTGGCACAGGAGCTCGCCACGGCGATACGCATCCAGCGCGGGCTTCTGTCGCACCCGCCACCGCTGACCGGCTGGTCGTGCCACGCGCGCATCGAGACCTGCCATGAGGTGGGGGGCGACCTGTACGACTTCCACGTACGCGAGGACGGCGACGTCGTCGTGCTGGTGGGGGACGTCTCGGGCAAGGGCATGGGCGCCGCGCTGCTCATGTCGAGCACGCTGTCGAGCGCGCGCGTGCTCTACGACGTTTGCGCCGGACCACTCCAGCTCGTGCGGCGGCTGAACGCGATCATGCACCGCAGCACCGACGCGCGCAGCTTCGTGACGCTGTTCGTGGGCTGGCTCGAGCCCGAGAGCGGGCGCATGCGTTATGTGAACGCGGGGCACCCCGAGCCGCACGTGCTGCACGAGGGCAGCTTGCGCACGCTCGAGGCCACCGGGATCCCGGTGGGCATGATGCACGACTTCGCGTGGACCGAAGGCGAGACCGTCGTGGGCCACGGGGAGTTGCTGGCGTTGTTCAGCGACGGCATCCCCGAGGCGCAGCACGGCGACGAGTTCTTTGATTTCGAGCGTGTCGCCACTGCGCTGCGGATCGCCGAGCCCGAGCCGGACCTGGAGCTCGCGGCGGACCGGGTGATCGCCAGCATCGATGAGTTCGCCGCGGGGGAGCATCGGGCCGACGACGTGACGCTGGTGCTGTTGCGGCGAAGCTGAACGACCCGGTTTCGCGCCCCGCGAGCGAGGCTCGGCGCGCCGGCGCGTTCTGGACACCGACGGCCCGCTCGGGCACAATCCCTCGCCGCATTCGTCGTGGGGAGGCCTCCGGCGGCCCTCGCCCCGCCACCCCTTCCGGAAACCACAGGAGTCCGTCGTGCTTTCAGCCACCCAGCTCAAGGTGGGCACCCTGGTGCTCTACAACGGCAAACCGCATCGCGTGGCGACCGTGATGCATCGCACGCCCGGCAACCTGCGCGGGTTCGTGCAGGCCAAGCTCGTCAACATCGAGAGCGGCTCCAACCAGGAGGTGCGCTTCAGCACTGACGACAAGCTCGAGCGAGCCGTCTTGGACGAGCACAAGCTCCAGTTCAGCTACAAGGCTGGCGACCTGTACCACTTCATGAACACGGGTTCGTACGAGATGATCGAGCTGTCCGCCGAGGTGCTCGGCGAGAACGCCGGCTATCTGACCGACGGCATGACCATCACCGCGGAGTACTTCCAGGGCCGCGTCGTGGGCATCGAGCCACCGATGTTCGTGGAGCTGTCGGTCAAGGAGACGACGCCGAACATCAAGGGCGCGGCGGTGCAGAACACGTCGAAGCCGGCGCTGCTCGAGACCGGGCTCGAGATCAAGGTGCCGCCCTACATCGAAGAGGGCGATCGCGTGAAGGTGGACACGCGCACCGGGGAGTTCGTCGAGCGGCTGTAGGGCCTCGACGCGCCGGTCCCCGTGTGGGCACGAGACACCCGCGCCCGGGACGCCGCGGACCCCACTCGACGCCGCGCGCTTGACCGCGGGACCTCCACGCCCGCACCCTTTCGCCATGATGCACGTCCTGCGCCGACTATTCCGCGACCCCCGCGCCCTGGGCTCGCTGTTGCTGCTCGTCACGCTCGTGGCGGGCGAGGCGGCCGACGCGCGGCACCATCTCGCGGACCGAGGCTGTGTTTCCGACGGCCATGTTCCGGGCCAGCGCGACGACAACTGCACGTGCGCGGGATTGCACGTGCTGCCGCTCGGCGACCAAGCGCCCGCGAGCCCGGCGCCCGTCGTACGCGAGCGCGAGTTCGCGCCGGTCGCCGCCGCCGCCGCCCAGGTCGCGCATCGCGTCGCGTCATCGGCGCCGCGCGCTCCTCCCCGGGGCTGACGAGACCCGGGACCTCGAGGCTCCCGGCGATCACGTCCACGGCGCGCGCTCGTGCGCCGACCCCAGATCCACCCGGGAGGCATTCCCATGCGCAAGCCATGGCTTGCCGTCTTGCTCGTGCTGGTGCTCGCACCGGCACGCTTCGCACACGCCGGGGTCACGAACCCCGATATCTCCGTGATCGGCCAGCCGGCCATCACCTGGACGAACGACGGCGCGAGTCTCTCTCGCCAGCGGCCGGTGCTCGACGCCGGCGAGACAGAGCTGGTCCTGGACGCCGCGTTGAACCCCTACGCTCGCGGCACGTTCACGCTGTCGTTCGCCTCGGGTGAGGCGGGTGTCGAGGAGGGCTTCTTCCTGCTCCAGCGAGGACTCCCGGGAGAGATCGCGCTCAAGGGCGGGAAGTATCGCGCGGGCTTCGGCCGGCTGAACGCAACGCACCCGCACGCGTACCCGTTCGCGGAACGCTTCGGCGTGCTCGCCGCGTACCTGCCGGGCGAGGAGGCGTTCAACGACACGGGACTCGACGCGTCGTGGCGCGTGCCGCTCCCCGGCACGCTGTCCGTGACGGCGAGCGCCGACGTGCTGCAGGGCGATGTGTTCCGGTCGCCGCGCCGCGCGACGCAGTCGCCGAGCGACCCGCTGAACCAGGATCCCGAGAACGGGGATGGCGCGCTCGAGCCACGCGCGGCATGGCTGGCGCGCCTCACGGCGTTCGTGCCGGCGGGTGACCGCTCGGGCGTCGAGCTGGGGCTCTCCGGCACCGAGGGCACGCGCAACGTCGCGGCCCAGGCGCGCACGCGCGTGCTGGGCGCGGACGCGAAGGCCAAGCTCTGGACCGGCGCCAACGCCTATCTGCTCGTGCAGGGCGAGTTCCTGCAGCTGGACCGCGACGACGCGGATTGGGACGGGCTCAGCAATCGCTACACGCTCGCGACCACGCGCGGCTCGGGCAGGTACGTGTTCGCCGACTACAACTGGGCGCAGCGCTACAACGCCGGGGCGTCGTTCGAATCGTTCGAGGATCCCGATTCACCCGGCGGCACGCAGAACTCGGTGGGGTTGTTCGCCGGCCTGGCGCTCATGGAGGAGACCACCGCGTTC